>CAZTQF010000309.1:0-4458 GCA_964615255.1 uncultured candidatus Brocadiaceae bacterium
GCCGAGCTGGTGGGTCGCTACGGCCTCGCGTTCACCTGGAGCGACGGCCACCGCACCGGCATCTTCGCGTGGCCGATGCTCAAGCAGCTCGGCGAGCTTCGGAGCGGTTCGTGACCGCGCCCAAGGACTGGCACGAGGTCGAGAAGCTGACGCGCCGGGTCTTCGAGGCCGCGGACTGGCGCGCGCTCGGCGAGGTCTACTTTCACGAGGACGGCGAGCGGCACTGGGCCGACCGGCGCAAGCTGGTGGTCGATCTCGGCGTGCAGCTGGCGCGGCGGCTCGCGCTGCAGGTCCCGCGCGTCGGCGCGTCGCTGTGGGTCGGGGCTGGCGTCGCCGAGCTGCCGGTGCTGCTGGCCGAGGTGACGGTGCTCGGCCGCGAGGTGCTCGCCGCCAACCTGATCCAGGAGGAGTGCGAGGTGCTCAACGCGGCGCTCGAGGCGGCCGCGCCGGGCGTATCCTTGCGCTACGAGGTCGGCGCCGCCGAGGAGCTGGCCGGGGAGCGGTCGTTCGACCACCTGGGCTGCATCAGCGTGTTCACTGACCCCGAGCGCTGGCCCGGCCTGAGCGGCGTCAGCTACGGGCGCGTGCCGCCGGTGCAGCTCGACGTCGACGCGTTCGTCGCGGAGCGTGACGCGGCGCGGTCGCTCGCGGCGTCGGTGTTCGACCGGCTCACGCGGCCCGGCTGCATCACGACGTCGGCCGAAGAGGTGTCGTGGTTCCTCGAGCTCTGCGAAGCGCAGCAGCTCGAGGTCGATCCGTCCGACGACCTGATCGAGACCGCCGTGGTCGGCGATCCGGTCGGCTTCCTGCGCGTCGCAGGGGCCTGAGGAGCGGCGCGCGCCGGCTACTTGCCGGCGCCGAGCTTGGCGATCGCCTGCTTGCGGCCGGCGTCGTCCATCTTGTCCCACTTGGCCTTGCAGCGCTTGCAGCAGAAGCCGACCGTCTGCCCGCCGAACGTGGCGGTCGGGCCGCCTTCGGCGTCCTCTCCGCTGATGACGCAGAGCATCGGGGTGTCCTTCTTCGGCCCGGTCACGGGCGCCGACTTGTCGGCCTGCGCGGGCTTGAGGCTGACCTTCAGGACCATCTCCATCGCCATCGGGCCGTCCATCTTCATCGTCATGTCGAGGTCGCTGGTCTTCGGCAGGCCGGTGCGACGGTCGATGACGATCTTGCCCTTGGCGGTGGCGTCCTTGATCTCCATGCCGGGCGGCACCTCCATCGTCGAGAGGTCCATCTTCAGGCTCTGCTCCAGCACGATCTCGGCGTCGCTCACAGCGATGAGCTTGTAGGTGACCTTGGTCGAGGTGTCGCCCATCTGGCCCATCGCCATGTTCTGGTCGACGGTCCAGGTGTCGCCGATCGCGACCGGCTCCTCGGGGAGCGCCGTGACGACCTGCGAGATCATCTGCTCCAGGTCGGGGCCGCCGGCGTCCTCGGAGAGCCCTTCGGGCAGCTTGACGTCGCTGGGCTTGCCGCGGTTGGACAGCTTCATTCGGATCGTCGAGTCGACGAGGTCCGCGAGGCCTTCGAGCATGCCGGGATCCGAGTCCTCGTCCGAGCTGTCGTAGTCGACCTGCATCATGGGGTTGTCCATGACCGCCTTGACGCGCGTGATCTTCTGCTCGATCGCGGCCTTGTCTCCCTCGACCGACTGGACGGTGTAGGTCTGGAACATGCTCATGGTCATCTTCGTGACCAGGTCCTCTGCGCCCATGGCCATCGTCATGGTCATGTCCTGCGTCATGACCTGCTTGGCGACCGTGCCCGGCTTGAAGTCGAAGCGGAGGAGGTGCTTGGTCTTGCCTTGTTCCTGGGCGTGGGCCGCAGCGGTCAGGACGAGCGCGAGAGAGAGGAAGCGTGCGGTGTTCATGGGGAGCTGTCGGGGTGCCGGTGGGGGCGGTGGAGCGGGTCGCGCATCATTCGACCTGGGCGGGGCCGACGCCAGCCGCATCGGTCGAACCGGCGCGCTTTCTGTCCTTCGCCCGCCCCGGCCGTGCGCCGCGCCGTTCAGGGTGCGATGACCAGCTCGATGGCGTTCGAGGTCGCCGCGAACAAATTGGGCGGCCCCAGGATCATCGCCGCGAGGTGGGTCGCGCCGGTCGGGATGGCTGCCGACGGCGGGATCGTCAGCGTCGCCTGGGCGCGGCCCTGCGGGTCGAGCACGCCCGCGAACTGGCCGAATACGGGGCCGTTGAGGCCCGACAGCCCGATCTGCGTCAGCGCGTCGGCGTTGAGCGGCAGCACGACGCCTGGCGCGAGGTTGGTGCCGGGCGTCGTGCCCGAGCCGCCCCACGCGATCAGGTAGATGGCGGTCGGCGGAGCCGAGCACGGCGACAGCACGGTCGGGTGCACGGTCGCGCCCGCGCCGCGGGAGATCGAGGCCGTGAACGGCTGCGTCAACGGATCCTGGAACTCGATCCCGGTCGTGCACGGCACCGACGGCACGAACACCACGCGCTGCATGCTGTTGTCGGTCTCGTCGCTCTCCGCGACCGCGTTGGTCCGGTCGACGACCGCGTGCACCCACGACGCGTAGAGCGGCAGGCTGTAGGGCAGCCTCGTCGCGAACGGCAGCTGCAGCTGCTGGCCGGCCGCGAGGCCGGGCACGTCGATCGCGCCGAGGTAGAGGTCCTGGGGCGTCGTGCCCAAGGGGTCCTGGTTGTGGAAGAACTCGACCCGGAATGGACCCGCGGCGGCGGGGCCGTCGTTGACGACGTAGGGCGTGTAGGTGGCCGCGCCGCCCGGCGGGATCAGCGTGCCCGACGCGACCATCGAGGCGACGCGTAGCTGCGCCAGCGTCGGGTCGCTGACCTGCACGCTCCAGTCGACGTGCTCGATCATGACGTTCTGCGGGTCGCGGCGAACGCGGTCGGTCCGGTCGAGGATCGACGCGCTGACGGTGTGCGGGCCGAGGCTGACCTGCGTGGAGTCGAGCGTGAAGCTGAGCCCGTTGGCGCCGGGCTGCACGACGCCGTCGACCGCCCACTCGATCAGCGGGTTGTTGCTCGCGGGCACGAAGTGCGTGAACGAGAACGTCTGCGTCGCCGGCGCGATCACCTGAAACGGCGTCGACGCGTCCGGCGTGGTCGACGTGACGACGTTGACGTGCGAGTTGGTGATCAGCGTGATGTTCTCCTGGCAGACGCGGCACAAGGGCGCGCCGAGCGAGCGCATCAGGCAGTTGTTGCGCGGCCGGTAGAGCCCGTATTGGTGGTAGCCGCCGCCCTGGAACGCGCTGATCCCCTGCGTGCCGTGCCAGATCTGCCACTTCGAGCCGGCGGGGTCGGTGGTGAGGTTGACCGACGACGGTTCGCCGCCGGTGTAGGTCTGGCCCGCGTACTCGTACTCGTCGGCGACCTGGCCGAGGCTGTGTCCCAGCTCGTGGGCCTGGACCTCGCTCATCTGGCTGCCGTTGTAGCTGACGGCGAACGTCGACGCGCAGCCGCCGTAGCGGTCGTCGTTGACCATGACGAGCACGCGGCCTTCGGTCGCCGGCGCGAGCGCCGCGTCGGCCAGCGCCGCAGACTGGTTCTGGATGTAGAGACAGCGGGCGGTGCCGCCGTAGTTGTAGGTCGCGTCGTAGACGGTGTTGACGTATACCGGCGGGATCTCGTCGGGGCGGTCGGCGCCGCTGTCCTGGCTGGCGCGGAAGACCGTGTGCACGTTGTAGTAGGCCGAGAAGGTCAGGTAGGGCTCCTTCTGGAACAGCGAGGTCAGGAACGCGGCGACGTCGCTGTCGAACTGGGCCTCCTCGGTCAGCTGGTAGCCGTCGCCAAGGATCACGATGTCGTAGCGCGTCTCGGTCGTGCCGTTGCTGATGACGGTCTTGACCGTCTGGGCTGCTGCTGGCGCCGCGAACAAGAGCAGCGCGGCGAGGCGGGTCGCGGGGCTCATCGCAGGTCCCCCGCGAGCTCGCGGACCTGACTCGCCAGCACCTCGCCCAAGTTCGTCTCCACGCCGCGCTCGCTGGTCCGCGTGAAGCGGTAGCGCGCGGCGTTGGCGAAGCGCGGCACGCTCACCAGCATGCCGATTCGGGAGTCGACGACGACGCAGCCGCGCACGGTCACGGGCTTGCCCTGCGAGGCCGCGTCGGTCGCGAAGCGACGCACGTCGAGCGGCACGTCTGCCAGCGTGCTGCCGTCTGCGGCGAGCACGGCGAGGCGCCACGAGCTCACGAGCCCCTTGGGCGCGCCGGCCCAGGGCGCTTGCTTGGTGCGCGCGAAGGTCACGCCGAGGCCGTCGCGGTCCCCTTCGACGACCAGCACATAGTGCCCCGCGGGAGCGGCAGGCGTGGCGGCCGCAGCGGCGGCGTCGGGAGCGGCGCTCGCGGTCCGGTCACTGCGAGCTTGGAGCGCGAGCGCGGCCACGACCATGATCGCGGCGGCGCCGAGCAGGATACGGGAGATGTTCATCGTTCAGCAGGAGGCGCAACGAAGCATAGCAGCCGTGGAAAGCGCA
>CAZTQF010000310.1:0-4455 GCA_964615255.1 uncultured candidatus Brocadiaceae bacterium
GCGCTCGAGCATGCGCTGGACCTGCCGCCGCGTCAGCGCCTTCGGGAGCTTCTGCTCGAGCTTGGTGCCGAGCAGCCCGTCGGTGACGTCGTCCTCGGCGAGGCCTTCTGCGTGCAGGAACCGGAAGAAGCCGCGGATCGCCGCGGCGGCCCGGGCGACGGACGCGGGCGCGTGGGTCGCCAGCAGCTCGCTCAGGTGGCGGTCGATCGCGCGGCGGTCCGGGATGCCGTCTACGTCTCGGAGGAGCCGCTGCAGGTCGTTGCGATAGGCCGCGACCGTGTTGCGGGAGACCTGCAGCTCGGCGCCGAGGTGGACGAGGAAGTCGGCCAGGGCTGTCCGCCCGAGGCTCCCGCCGCCGCACCGGTCCGCCGCATCGCCGCCCATGGCCGCATTGTCCGGGGCGCCCGGGGGCCGCGAAAGGAAGAATCCTGGGCCGGCGTCGGCCTGCTTGACCGTCCGCGCGGCCGTCCGTATCGTCCCCGCCCCTTCGTCCCGGGTTCGTCCCGGAGCGCTCACCCCGAGATGGCCAAGACGGCCCGCCCAGTGCGGATCCAACCAACATGCCGAAGCCGACCAAGACCGAGCTGAAGAAGTACGAGGACATCCTGAAGCGGCAGCTCGCGTCGCTCAAAGGCGACGTGGGCTCCATGCGGGACGAGGCGCTCCGCGCCTCGGACCAGGACGCGTCGGTCGACCACCTCGCAGACCAGGGCACGGACAACTACGACCAGGGCTTCATGCTCAGCCTGATCGAGAACGAGGAAGAGACCATCAAGCTGATCGAGGAGGCGCTCGATCGCATCGACGGCAACGGCGACTGGCCGTTCGGCGCCTGCCCCATGTGCCTCGAGGAGGCCGCGGAGGCCAAGGCCGCCAAGACGACGCGCAAGAAGACCGGCAAGAAGGCCGAGGCCTGGATCCCCAAGGCGCGGCTCGAATACCTCCCCTGGGCCCGCTACTGCGTCAGCCACCAGGAGTCCGAGGAACGCAACCGCGAGAGCGCGTGAGCGACTCCGCAGAGGCCGAGGACGCGGCCGCGGCCTCCGACGGCGGCGAGCCCGCGGAGCCCAGGACGCTCGCCGGCAAGCTCTGGTTCTGGTTGCCGTGGCCGGCGCTGGTCGCGCTGGATCTGTGGAGCAAGGCGGCGGCCTTCTCGTTCCTGGCCGACAAGCACCCGATGCTTCCCGAGCAGCAGCGGCCGCCGCACCTCGTATGGGACGGCCCCCTGCGCTTCGAGCTCGTCACCTGGGGCAACACCGGCACGATCTGGGGCCTGTTCCCGGACGGCACGTCGATGCTGATGGTCCTGCGCGTGCTCGCGCTCGGCGGCCTGCTCTGGTTCGTGCGCACGACGTCGCAGCGCGCGCGGCTGCAGCTGACGGTGCTGAGCCTCGTCTTCGCCGGCGCGGTCGGCAACCTCTACGACAACTTCGTCCGCGCCGACCGCTCGGTGCGTGACTTCCTCTATTTCTCAGGCACGTGGCCCTTTGAGTGGCGCTTCCCGGCGTTCAACGTCGCGGACTCGTGCATCACCGTCGGCGCGATCGGGCTGTTCCTGCTGCTCTGGCGCGAGGATCGCGCGCCCGCGCGCGAGTCGGTATCCTGACGCGTATCCCCGCGCGTCTCGCGCGCCCTCGCTCGCAGTGCTCCAGACCGACCTCGCCAGCCTCTCGCTCGACAACCCGGTGCTCAGCGCGTCGGGCACGTTCGGATCCGGCTGGGAAGGACGGCAGTTCTCGGACCTCGGCATGGTCGGCGGCCTCGTCAGCAAGACCGTGACGCGCGCGCCGCGGCCGGGCAACCCGCCGCCGCGCATCCAGGAGACGCCGTCCGGCATGCTCAACGCGATCGGCCTCGAGAACAAAGGCGCAGACTACTTCCTGCGCGAGACGCTGCCCCTCATGCACGAGCTGGCGGCGGGTGGCCGGCGCGACGGGCGCCGCGGGCCCCGGGTGATCGTGAACATCGGCGGGACCGACGACGAGCTGTCGGAGCTCGCGCAGCGCTTCTGCGAGGCGGGCGTGGACGCGCTCGAGGTCAACCTGTCCTGCCCCAACGTCGCGCACGGCACGCGCGCGTCGAGCGACCCGCAGCTGACCGCCGCGACCGTCGCCGCCGTCAAGGCGGTCGCCGACGTGCCCGTGTTCGCCAAGCTCACCCCGAACATCGCGGACGTGGTGCCGATCGCGGCGGCTGCTCGCGACGGCGGCGCCGACGGGGTGACGTTGATCAACACGCTCGTCGGCATGGCGATCGACTGGCGCAAGCAGCGGCCGGTGCTGGGCAACGTCACCGGCGGGCTGTCCGGGCCCGCGGTCAAGCCGGTCGCGATGCGCGTGGTCTATCAGGTGAGCCAGGCGCTGCCCGACCTGCCGATCCTCGCGGTCGGCGGCGCGCACTCAGCGCAGTGCGTGCTCGAGTTCTTGTGTGCGGGCGCCTCGGCGGTGCAGTTCGGCACGGCGATGTTCAGCGACCCGACCTTGATGGTGCGCGTCGCGGACGAGCTCGAAGCGCTGCTCGCGAGCGAAGGGCTCACGGTCACAGAACTCCGCGGCGCAGCCCACAGGCGCCGCCAAGAGGCCGCTCGATGAAGCTCGCCGCGCTCACCCACGACATGGTCGAGCGCGCGGTCGCCATCTACCAAGACCTCGCCTACGGGGACGGCGTCCCGACGCGGCGCGCGAGCAGCGGCCCGGGCGTCGGCGCAGAGGGTCCGCTCGGTCGGTTCCATCGCGAGCGCACCGAGCGCGCGCCGGGCCACTCGTGTCAGCGCTTCAGCATGCGCCTCGGCAACCGCAACTACCCCAACATGAAGCTGCTCCTCCAGGAGCACCTCGTCGAGGGGGAGTTCTTCTTCGCGGTCGACACCCACGACCAGATGGAGTTCGGACCGGAGTTGCCCGACTTCGAGCAGTGGCAGGCCCTGCGCCGCTTCAACGGGGACCTCAAACGGCGCATCGAGGAGCGCCTCGCGCAGGCCGGACTCGACACCGCGGCGGTCGTCCGGCGCCAGCTGGCGAAGGGACCCTGCCGGGACGGCGCGCCCTGTCGCGGGCTGGCGCTGGTCGTGGACGACGAGGAGGAGCTCGCCGACGCCGTCGCGCAGCTGCTGCAGCGAGCAGGGTTTCGTACGGCCAAGGTGCACGACGGTCGCGCCGCGCTGGCGGCGGCAAGGGAACTTCGGCCCGACCTCCTCCTGATCGACTACGAACTGCCCGAACTCGATGGCCTACAGGTGATCGAAGCGCTGCGCGCGGATCCGGCGACCTGTGAGCTTTCGGTCTTGCTGAACAGCGCGGCCCAGGTCTCGCTGGCCGAGATCCGGCGGGCCGACGGCTTCTTGAGCAAGCCGTTTACGGATGGCTTGCTCTACTCCATGATCGACCGCGTGCTCGAGAAGCAGACCAGCGTGAGGACGCAGCGATGACCGCCGGGAGCCAGGCTCCGACCGGGCGCGTGATCGGCTTCGCGTCCGCTGTGCTGCTGGTCCTGCTCCTCGCGACGAGCGGCTGGCCGCAGGGCTCGACGCCGCCACCCGAAGCGCCGCCCGTGGCGTGCAGCGTCGCGCAGCACCCCGCCGTCGTGTTCGCGGCGGCCGAGCCGCAAGCGCCAGCCTTTTCGATCGCGTCCGACCGCGAAGCGCGTCGCCCCCGGGTCGCGCCGCGGCCCGCGCGGGTCGACAGCTGGGGGCTCCCCCGCGCGCGGGCGCCGACGAGCGCGCGGGCCTGAGCCCCAGGCCGCTCGTTTCTCGCCGCGTCCCCAGCGGCGCTCCCGCAGGCGCGCGATCCCGCGCCGATCCCCGCCGCGACCGCACGGCGCCGACCCCTCTCCGAACTCCATCCGTCCGTCATGAAACTCGATCTCGGTTCTGTCCCCGCGCGCATCGGCAAGGCGCTGCAGGGTGTCTTCGGCTCCGCCAACAAGCGCGCGCTCCAGCAGTACGACGCGCTCGTCAAGCAGGTCAACGAGCTCAGCGGGTGGGCCGAGGGGCTCAGCCAGGAGCAGGTCCAGCAAGAGGTCGCCGAGATGAAGCGCGCCGTGCAGGCGGGCGAGGCGACGCTCGACGACTGCATGCCCAAGATGTTCGCGCTCACGCGCGAGGCCGCGTCGCGCACGATGTCGATGCGCCACTTCGACGTGCAGCTCATCGGCGGCGCCGTGCTGCACCAGGGCAAGATCGCCGAGATGTCGACGGGCGAAGGCAAGACGCTGGTCGCGACGCTGCCCGCGGCGCTCAACGCGCTGAGCGGTCAGGGCGTCTACGTCGTCACCGTCAACGACTACCTCGCCAAGCGCGACCGCGACTGGATGGCGCCGGTGTTCGAGTACCTCGGGCTGTCGGTCGGCGCGATCCAGGGCTCGATGCCGCCGCAGCTGCGCCAGCCCGCCTACGAGTGCGACATCACCTACGGGACCAACAACGAGTTCGGCTTCGACTACCTCCGCGACAACATG
>CAZTQF010000311.1:0-4452 GCA_964615255.1 uncultured candidatus Brocadiaceae bacterium
CAGCCACGCCGACCGCTGCAGCCAAGGCGCGCTACTGGGAGCAGTACCTGCAGCCCGGCGAGCCGCCGGAGCAGTGGACGCAGGACAGCCTCGGCTACTTCCACTGGGCGCGGCAGGAGGCGCTGACGCTGCCGTACCTGCGCCGCGCGCTCGAGCAGGTCGACTGGGTGAAGCAGAACCGGCGGATCTTCTTCATGCCGGCGTGGCTCGATGCGTTCGTCAACGGTCACAGCTCTACAGAGGCGCTGGCGGTCGTCGACGCCTTCCTCGCCGAGACCGAGCTCAGCGACGACGTTCGCCGGAAGCTGCTGCAGTCGCGCGACGGACTCGCCCGCGCGGTGCGCATCCGCGAAGCGTTCGCCAAGTAGCAGCACAGCCCGTAGGCTCGCCGAGATGAAGTTCTCCTACGTCGCGGACAGCTCGAAGCTGCTCACAGCCGACCACCTGCTGGTGCTGGCGCCCGCCGCCACGTTCGGACCGCGGAGCCGGGCGCGGTCGTCTCTGACAAAGCTGACCGACGAGGCTACCGCCGCGCTCGCGATGCAGCTCGGTAGAGAGGCCTCGGTCGGCCTGCTCGGCGGCGCCGCGACCTCGCTGCGCGGCGACCGCCGGCTGACCGTCGGCGTGCTCCCGGACGCGGTGTCCCGCCACGCGACGGAGACCCGCGCCGAGTCGATCCGTAAGCTCACCGCCGCGGCGGGCCTGCGCGGCAGCAAGGGCGCGGTGCTGCTCTGCCTCGACGAGGCCGAGCACCAGGTCGCCGCCTGCAACGCGGTCGGCCGCGCGCTGCCGGACTTCTCGCTCAAGAGCCGCAAGCCCGCGCCGAGCTCGCTGGCGATCGCGTGCGCGCTGCCCAAGGGCACGTTCGTCAAGGTCAGCGCGCTGACCAAGGACGTGGTGCAGCGCGGCCGCGAGGCCGCGAGGTTCGTCGACACGCCGCCGACCGACCTCAACCCGGGCGCCTTCGCCGCGGCCGCCAAGAAGCTGCTGCGCGCGGTCCCCGGCGTAAAGGTCTCCGAGGTCGTCGGCGACGCGCTCCTCAAGAAGAAGCTCGGCGGCATCCACGCCGTCGGCCGCACGGCGCGCTCCGCGCCGCGCATGCTGGTCGCCACCGTCAATCCGACCAAGAAGCAGCACATCGCGCTGGTCGGCAAGGGCGTCACCTACGACACCGGGGGCCTGCACCTCAAGGGCCGCGGCGCGATGGAGACGATGAAGGCCGACATGGGCGGCGCGGCGGCCGTGCTCGGCGCGTTCCTGGCGCTGGCGAGGCACCACAAGAAGCACAAGCTGACGCTGGTGATGTGTCTCGCCGAGAACGCCATCGGCCCCCACGCCTACAAGCCCGACGACGTGCTGACGATGCACTCCGGCAAGACGGTCGAGGTCAACAACACCGACGCCGAGGGCCGGCTGCTGCTCGCCGACGGCTGCAGCTACGCCGCGCGCGTGCTCAAGGCAGACACTGTGATCGACGCCGCGACGCTGACCGGCGCCCAAGGCGTCGCGACGGGACAGCACTTCGGCGCGGTGGTCAGCAACGACGACGCCATCGAGCAGGCGCTCTGCGCGGCAGGGCGCTCGAGCGGCGACCTCTGCTGGGCGCTGCCGTTCGCGCCGGAGTTCTACCGCTCGGAGTTCGCCAGCCCGATCGCCGACATGCGCAACTCGGTCAAGAACCGCAGCAACGCGCAGGTCAGCTGCGCTGCCGAGTTCATCCACTGGAACGTCGACGGCAGCGGCGCCCGCTGGGGCCACGTCGACCTCGCGTATCCGGCGTTCCGCGGCAACCGCGGCACCGGCTACGGCGTCGCGCTGCTGGTCGACGCCGTGCAGCGGCTCGGCTAGCTGAGGCGACCCCAGCCGCTCAGCCGCGGCCGCAGAGCTCGCGGTAGTTGCAGCGGCTGCAGCTGCGGGCGTCGTCGGTCATCGGGAAGTCCGCGGGGTCGCCCGCCGACTCGTCGGCGTTGAAGTGCAGCGCGCGCATCTCCGTGAGCGACGCGAGGATGCGGGCGTAGGCGTGGTCGAGCCCATCGCGACCCGGCCGCACTTCGGTGACGACCCGGTCCTTGAGGTAGGCGTCGTAGCCGACGACCCGGTCGGGGTCCGCGCCCCAGAAGTCGCGCGCGTAGCCGGCGTAGACCTCGAGCTGAAAGGCGTCGGCGTCGCGCGGGCTGCCGGTCTTCCAGTCCCAGATGTGCACGACGCCCTCGTCGTCGCGGTAGGCGAAGTCCGGCACCGCGTAGACCTTGACGCCTTCGACGTCGAAGGTCGACATGTCCTCACACGAGAGCCAGCTGGCGGGATCGCACGCGCGCGCGCCTTCGAGCTCGGGCATCTCCAAGAACGCCCTCAGGCTGTCGCGGATGCGGTCGGCGTAGATCTTGCCGTAGCGAGCGGCCTCGCCGGTCGCCTCGTCGATCTGCGGCTCCTCGTAGTGGTGCTCGGCGAGGTGCGTGATCTTGGCGGGGCGCTCCTGCCAGCGGCCGTCGCGGGAGTCGCGGTAGTGCCCGCGCAGCTCTTCGACGGCCTGCTCGACGAACGCAACGGACTCAGGCGTCGCGCCCTCGTCCCGCTTCTGCTCGAACCAGCGCTGGATCGCGTCATGCGCGATCGAGCCCGCGAGCATCGGCATGCGCGTCATCTTCTTGAGCAGCCACGCCTGCCGCCGCGGCGGCTCGCTGCGCTTGTTCCAGCCGAGCCAGGAGCCGTAGTAGTCCCAGTAGTAGCTGCGCGGACACTCTTGGAGCGTGCCCGCCCGCGAGGCCGACCACGACAGCTCGTGCTGGATGCGAAAGCCCATCGGAGAAGCGCCGGGCGCGCGCCCTACTCGGGCGCGCGGTTGCGCGTGTAGTAGCCGACGCCGTGCAGCGGCTCGCGGGCGCCGACCTCGCTGCGCAGCGAGGCGCAGTCGATCTCGTAGACGCGACACAGCTCGAGGTCGGCGACGACGATGTCCATCGTCAGGCCGTCCTTGGTGACTGCGCAGCTCTCGATCGCGTGGCCGCGCGTGTCGCGCGGCGGGCAGCCGTAGGCGCTGTGGTGGTCGTAGGTCCAGCTCTTGACCTGCACGCTCTGCTCGGTCGCGCCGTCGCGGTCGATCGGCGCCGTGAAGGCGAGCCGGAAGCCGTCGGGCCGCGCCGTGATCTCCTGGAGCTCGAACGGCGTCTCGCCCTTCCAGACGAGCCGCTGCAGGCCCTCGGTGCTGCCGCCGAGCGAGCCCCAGCCGCGGTTGGTCAGGCCGCACCACAGCGTGCCCTTCTCGCCCCACAGCACGCGGGTGATGCCGCTCTTGAGCCCGCGACGGAACGGGTAGCACGCGCCCTGCCAGCGACCGCCGACCACCTCGAGCGACATCCGGAAGACCTCGGACGAATACTGGTCCCCGCAGAACACCTGCCCCTGGAACGGTCCGAAGTTGCCCGCCGTGTCCCAGACGAATCCGCCGGGCGAGCGGCCGCACTTGTCGTACGGGATCCACACCGCGGGCAGCGTGAAGTTGGGGATCTTCGCGGCGGCCTCGGCCATGCGCAGCCCGCTCGGGACCTTGCCCGGGTGCTCGACCTTGGACGCGGGCAGCTTGCACGACTCGATGCCGTGCGGGTGGCCGTGGAACTCGCCGGGCTGCAGCGGCGTGAACTTGCTGTTGGCGCACCACTCGCCCTGGTTGTCGGTGTACCAGACGACGCCGTCGGGCGCCGTGCCGACACCCGCCGGCGAACGCAGGCCGGCGCACACCGGCTCGAACGAGCCGCCGTCGGCAGGGATGCGGATCGCCCAGCCGCGCCAGGGCGCCTTGCCGAACGGCTCGCCGCCGAACGGCTTGTTGAGCGTCAGCCAGAACGAGCCGTCGCCGGCGACCGTCGGTCCGAAGCAGTACTCGTGGTAGTTGCCCGAGATCGGCCAGCCGTCGGCGACCGTCTCCAGCTCGTCCATGCGCCCGTCGCCGTCGCTGTCGCGCATACGCGAGAGCTCGGCGCGCTGCGCGCAGTAGAGCCAGCCGTCGCGCTCGACCAGGCCGAGCGGCTCCATCAGCCCCTCGGCCCACAGCGTCGCCTTCGGCGCGTCGCCGCTGACGCCGTCGATGCGCCAGACCTCGCCGCGGCGCGTCGCCGCGAACATCGTGTCGCCCTGCAGCACGAGGCCGCCGACCTCGAGGACGCAGCCCTCGGGCAGCGGCACGTCGACGATCTCGACGTAGGTCGCCTCGTCGGGCTTGGGCTGCTTTTGGACGGGCCCGGGAGACGCCGGCTCCTGCGGCAGGAACAGCGCCATCAGCGCGAGTGTGCTCACCATTGGTAGACGACCTCCAGCTGCTGGCCTGCTGCCAGCTCATGGCGACCCGCCGGCGCGCCGGCGACGGTCACCTGGTACGACTCGGACTCGGGAAACTGCACCACCATCGAACCCGCCGTGCAGCGAAGCGTCCGGACCAGCCGGCTGCCGCCCGAC
>CAZTQF010000312.1:0-4450 GCA_964615255.1 uncultured candidatus Brocadiaceae bacterium
CGAGCTCGCCGCCGATCGCGACGACCTGCGCAACCAGCTGATGGCGGTCCCCGGCGTCGCGCAGGTCGTCGCGATCGGCGGCGAGCTCGCGGAGTACCAGGTTCACGTCCGCCAGGACGACCTGCAGCTCTACGACCTGACCCTGCAGGACGTCGTCGACGCGGCGCGCGGCGCCCACACGACGGCCGGCGCCGGCTACCTGACCGACGTCGGCGGGCGCGAGCTCCCGATCCGGCAGACAGGGCGCGTGCGCAGCGCGGCGGACGTCGCGGGCACGGTGCTCCGCCGCGTCGACGGCCACGCGGTCACCATCGGGCACGTCGCCGACGTCGGCCTCGGGGCCGCCCCGCCGAGGGGTGCTGCGGCCGAAGGCGGCCAGCGCGCGGTGGTGCTGTCGGTCCAGAAGTCGCCGGGGACCAACACGCTGGCGCTGACCGACGCGGTCGACCGCGCTCTCGAGGCGGCCCTGCGGACGGCGCCAGACGGCGTCACTGTCGACGCCCACGTCATGCGGCAGGCCGACTTCATCACGCTGTCGGTCGACAACCTGCTGAGCGTGCTCCGCGACGCCGCGATCTTCGTCGCGATCATCCTGGTGCTGTTCTTGCTCGAGTGGCGCACCACGCTCATCACGCTGACGGCGCTGCCGCTCAGCCTGGCGGTGGCCTTCTTGGTCCTCTGGGCCGCCGGGATGTCGATCAACGTCATGACCCTCGGCGGGCTCGCGGTGGCGATCGGCGAGCTCGTCGACGACGCGATCATCGACGTCGAGAACGTCTACCGCCGGCTCCGCGAAAACGCCGCGCTGCCGCAGTCCGAGCGCCGCAGCGCGCTCGCCGTGACCTTCTCGGCCAGCAACGAGATCCGCAGCTCGGTCGTGTTCGCGACGGCCGTGATCGTGCTCGTGTTCGTGCCGCTGCTGTTCTTGCAGGGCCTCGAGGGGCGCTTCTTCCGCCCGCTCGGCGTGGCCTACATCGTCGCGACGCTGGCGTCGCTGGTGACCGCGCTGACGGTCACGCCGGTCCTGTGCCGCTACCTGCTCGCCCGGGTCCGGCCGGGCGGCGAGCACACAGACGGCCGCCTGGTCCGCGCCCTCAAGCAGCGCTACCGCCCCACGCTCGAGTGGGCGCTCCGCCGCGGCCGCGCCCTGCTCGCGGTCTCCGCGCTGCTGACGGTCGGCGCGCTCGGCCTCGCGTCGACGTTCGGGTCGAGCTTCCTGCCGAGCTTCAACGAGGGCACGTTCACGGTGTTCCTCATGGCGCCGCCGGGCACGTCGCTCGTCGAGAGCGACCGGATGGCGCGCGGGATCGAGCGCCAGCTGGCCGTGCTCCCGGGCGTGCGCGCAGTCGTCCGGCGCACCGGACGCGCCGAGCGCGACGAACACGCCGAGCCGGTCAGCAACAGCGAGGTCGAGGTCTCGGTGCTGCCCGGGCACGACCGCCGCGAGGTGCGCCGCAGCATCGACCGCGTGCTGGAGAGCGTGCCCGGCATCACGACGAGCGTCGGCCAGCCCATCGAGCACCGCCTCTCGCACGTGCTGTCCGGCACGCCGGCCGCGATCGCCGTGGTCGCGCAGGGCGATGACCTTGACGTCCTGCGCGACCTCGCGCGACAGCTCGAGGCCGCGCTCGAGGAGGTCCCGGGCGCGCGTGACGTCAACGCCAGCCGCGAGGTCATGGTCACGACGCTCCCGATCCGCTACCGGCCAGGGGCTCTCGCCGCCGCCGGTCTGACGCCGGCCGCAGCGGCCGGCCAGGTGCAGGCGGCGATCGCCGGCGCGCGCGTCGCAGACGTGCTCGACGGCCCCCGGCGCGTCGGCCTGACCGTGCGGCTGCACCCCGACGAACGGCGCGACGTCGCGTCGGTCGAACGGCTCGTGCTCCGCGGCATGGACGGGGCGACCGTCCGGCTGCGCGACGTCGCCGACGTGTCGCTCGAGCGCGCCTCGAACCTGATCGCGCGCGTGGACGGGCGCCGCAAGGCGACGGTCTCCTGCAACGTCGCCGACGGCTATAACCTGGGCGAGGTCGCCGCGGCGGTCCGCGCCGTCGCCGAGCCGCTGGTCACGAGAGCGGGCTGCACGCTGAGCGTCGGCGGCCAGTTCGAGGCGCAGCAGTCCGCGACGCGCACGCTGCTGACGATGGGCGCGTTCGTCGTGCTGGTCATGCTGATGCTCGTGCAGACCGCCCTGGGCTCGCTGCGCGCGGCGCTGCTGGTGATGGTCAACCTGCCGCTCGCCCTGATCGGCGGCGTCGTCGCCGTGTTCTTGACCGAAGGTGCAGGCCCGATCGACAACACGCTCGCGCTGCTGGGGATCAGCGGCGCGCGCTATGAGGCCCCGGCGCTCTCGATCGCCAGCATGGTCGGGTTCATCACGCTGTTCGGGATCGCGGTGCGCAACGGGATCCTGCTGGTCCGCCACTACTTCGACCTGCTCGCGGCCGGGCGCCCGCTCGCCGAGACGGTCGTCGAGGGCGCAATCGCGCGCCTCGTGCCGATCCTGATGACCGCGCTCACCGCCGCGCTCGGGCTGCTGCCGATCGTGTTCGCGGCCGGTGCGCCCGGCAGCGAGATCCTGGCGCCGCTCTCCGTCGTGGTGCTGGGCGGCCTGCTCTCGTCTACGTTCCTCAACCTCCTGGTCGTGCCGGCCGGCTTCTACCTGCTGTTCCGCAACCGCCCGCTCCCGGCTGCTGACGCCGAACTCCCGCTGTCCACATGAACGCCCTCTTCCCCACCCTCGTCCCGCTCCTGTTCGCCCTGACCGCCTGCGGCGGGGCGCACGCCGACCCCGCTCCCGCCCGCACAGCCGGCCCCGACTCCGGCGGCAGCGCGGCCACGAGCCCCGCCGAGGACGAGCACGGGGCGCGGGCCGAGCTCGGCGAGCGCGCGGCCTTCGGTCGCACGTTCGGTGTGGTGCAGTTCGGCGACGTCCGCGCGGGCGCCGAGGCGGCGTTCGAGCTGGAGTTCGCCTCGGGCAGGGAGCGGATCTCGACGGCGCGGGGCTGGATCGGCGTCGCGTCGGGCAAGGGCTCGATGAAGTCGCTGTGGGAGCTCGACGGCGAGACGCACCTTCACGGCCACGTCGAGGTGCCCGCGACGATCCCCGACGGCGCCATGCTCTGGATCGACCTCGAGGTCGACGGCGCGACCGAGACCGTCTCGATCGCCTATCGCTGAGCGGCGGCGCAGCCGCTACCGCTGCACGAGGCGACGCACCGCGCGCTGGACCGCGTCGACAGCGGCGCCGAGGTTCCAGCCGCCCCGGTCGCGGTCGCCGGTCCAGTTGCTCACCGCCCGGACGTGGAGCAGGGGCAGCTCGTGCTGCCTGCAGACGTAGGCGACCGCCGCGCCCTCCATCGTCTCGACGTCGGCGCCGCCGCTGCGGGCGAGCGTGCGCGCCGACGCCGCCTCGGTCCCGCTGCAGGCGCTGACGGTGACCCCGCGCACGACCGGGCAGTCGAGCAGCGCGCGCGCCGCGTCCGACAGCCGGCGGTCGGCGCCGAAGGGCCCCACGTCGCCCAGCCCCATCGAGCCGAGGTCCAAGAAGCCGTCCGGCGTCTCGACGCCCTCGTCCCCGAAGCGCTCGCTGGTCACGACCGCGACGTCCCCGACCTCGACCGGCGGCGCGTCGCTCCGGTGCCGCGCAGGGAAGGCTCCCGCGACGCCGAACAGCAGGACCGCGCGAACGTCTCGCCGGCGACGGACGGCCTCGGCGGCGCCGAAGGTCGCGGCCGCCTTGCCGACGCCGACGGCCGCTACGCCGAGGTCTTCGAGCCCGTGCCCTTCGATGGGCGCCGCGTGCAGCAGCAGGATGTCTGCGGGAGAGAAGCCCCCGAGCAGACCGCTCACCTTCGCGTCGCCCCGCCGGCGGCGCCGCACACCGCGAGCAGCTGGCCGTAGCCGTCTTCGTCGGACGCGAACCGCTCTGCGATGCGCCGCCAGCCGTCCGCGATCGCCGCGAACATGCACGCCTCCCGAGCGCTCGGCTCGAAGCCGGCGGACTCCACGACGAGGCCGCCGACGCCGGAGCAGAGGCTCAGAAAGCGCTGCAGGTTGGAGGCTCGACGGCAGTCCCTGCCGTCGGCGTAGTCGAGCTCCTGGAGCACAGCGACCGCCGCGAGGCACGCGCCCCGTCCGTGGCGCGCGAGCCGCTCGGCGAGCCGCGGCACGAACCGCGGCGCGTCCGCGAGCGGCTCGAGGAGTCGTCGGTAGGCCGGCAGGTCCTCGGGGGCTGCGACCCGCGCGAGGTCGAGCGGCTGCAGCGGCAGCGGGCGATCCTGGTCGGCCGACCGGCGCCCTGACGTCAGCGCGCGGCGAACGACGCCGAGGACGCGCCGCTCGAGCGGACCTTCGTCCTGCATCCGCTGCGGCTCGGACCCGACGATCGCCCGGGCCTCGACGACGCGCTGCGCGAACACCCGGGTCGCGCCGCGCGGACCGGTCCCGGTCG
>CAZTQF010000313.1:0-4449 GCA_964615255.1 uncultured candidatus Brocadiaceae bacterium
CCGCGGATCCACACCATGAGGCCGTCCGGGGCAGCGGGGATGGTGACCGACGCGCAGTTCGCGGACCTGGACGCCGACGGCGACCTGGACCTGCTGCTGGCGGCGCGCTGGCAGCCGGTCCGCGTGCTCCTCCAGGAAGCCGGCCGCCTCACGGACCAGACGGCAGCCGCCGGGCTCGCGGACCGCGCCGGCTGGTGGCGCTCGCTCTGCGTGATCGACGTCGACGGGGACGGCGACCTCGACGTGCTCGCCGGCAATCAAGGCTGGAACACGAAGTACAAGGCCTCGGCGTCCAAACCGGCGCGGCTCTACTACGGAGACTTCGACGACGACGGCCGGCGCGACCTCGTCGAAGCCAAGTATGAAGGCGACCGCCTGCTGCCGGTACGCGGCCGCAGCTGCAGCAGCGGGGCGATGCCCGCGCTGGGTGAGCGGTTCCCCACCTACGAAGGCTTCGCCAAGTCCGTGCTCGCCGACATCTACACCGAGGAGAAGCTGGCGTCGTGCGGAGCGCTGCAGGCGACCGAGCTCGCGAGCTGTCTGCTGCGCAACCGCGGCGACGGGAGCTTCGAGGTCGTCGCGCTCCCGCGGCGCGCGCAGATCGCGCCGATCCACGCGATGCTCCCGGTCGGAGACCTGCTCGTGTGCGCGCAGAACGACTTCACGCCCGAGCCCGAGACCGGTCGCCACGACGGCGGCACGGGGTTGGTGCTGCGCTGGGCGGCGGGCGTCCTGGAGGTCGTTCCTCCGTCCGAGCACGGGGTCTCCGCGTTCGGGGATCACCGCGGCCTCGTCGCGGTCCGCGACGGCGCGGACGTGCGGCTGGTCTTCGGCCGCAACAACGACCGGCTGCACGCGTGGCGCCGCCGGCCGCGCTAGCTCCGGCGCCACCGGCGGGTGCACTGGAAACCCAGCTGCGGTAGCCTATTCGGGCAGCCGACTCCATGCCCAGCAACCTTCTCGCGAAGCTCTCGTTCGCCGCCGTCGTCGCGCTCGCGACAGCGCTCGGCGAAGGCCGCCAGGACCCCGTGCCCGCCGGAGCTCCCGGCGCCGAGCGTGCGGCGGACCCGACGCTCGACTACGCGCGCGACATCGAGCCGCTGCTGGCCAAGTACTGCTTCAAGTGCCACGGCGACCGGCGGCAGAAAGGGGACATGCAGCTCAACGTGCTGGATCCTGAGATGAAGGCCCGCGCCGACGCCGAGGGCTGGCACGCCGCGCTCGACGTCATCAACGCCGGCGAGATGCCGCCCGAGGACGAGGACCAGCTCACCGGCGAGGAGCGCCGCAAGGTCGTCGCCTGGCTGACCGCCTCGCTGCAGGCCGCGGCCGACCGCCAGAAGGGCGAGCGCGCGGTCGTCCTGCGCCGGCTGACGCGGGAGCAGTACACCAACAGCCTGCAGGACCTGCTCGGCGTCTCCATCGACTTTGCGCAGACCCTGCCCGAGGACGGCAAGGCCAAGAACGGCTTCTCGAACAACGGCGAGGTCCTGCAGGCCTCGCCGCTCCACCTCGACAACTTCCAGAAGATCGCCCGCATGGGGCTCGATCAGGCCATCGCCGGCGAGAAGCCGGAGGTCACCCACTACCGGGTGACGTTCGGCAAGGGCCGCGGCAAAGGCAAGGTCGCGGGTCGCAC
This sequence comes from uncultured candidatus Brocadiaceae bacterium, assembly GCA_964615255.1. GTDB lineage: Bacteria > Planctomycetota > UBA1135 > UBA1135 > UBA2386. Next base: position 1,640 of record CAZTQF010000313.1, read on the forward strand.
CGGTGGCTACCAGTCGGTGCCGCTGAACCCCGAGGACTTCACGGTCGAAGTCCTGGAGAACGGACAGCCGGTCGACGGCGGCTCGGACGAGCAGCGGCAGGCGCGCCAGCGCATCCAGCGGAAGATCAGCGTCGGCCTCCGCGGCAGCGGCCAGGACCGGTTCCGCGCGGTGGACGAGGGCATGATGCTGCTGTCGGCGCTGCCCCACAAAGAGAAGGTCCCCAAGGCCTGGCAGGGCCCGTCGCCGAACCTCAAGCTCGAGATGCAGCGCGTCTGGCCGGAGCAGGGGGACTTCGTGATGCGGGTCCAGGCGTCGCGCGGCTACGTCCCGCCGCTGCGCAAGCAGCTGCTCGTCCAGGTCGACGACGGGACCCCTGCGGCGCGCTGGGAGCAGAACCGGCTCGCCGCGCCCGACGGCGCGATCGTCGTCGCGGCGACCGCGTCCGACCAGCGCAAGAACCTGGTCGCAGACGGGGACTTCCTGCGGCCGTCCGACGTGCCCAAGGAGAGCAAGGCGCGCTTGCGCGTCGACCTGCCCGCGGACGGATTCTACCAGGTCGATCTGGTGCACCCGCCGGTCAACCCCGACGCGATGCCCTCGGTCCGCCTGCGCGCGGCGGGCCACCACCTCGACCAGCGCCCGCAGCTGACCCCCGAGCAGCTCGCGCAGCCTCGCCTCACCACGGCGCTGGGCGTCATCGGGATGCGCAAAGGCCGCCACCACCTCGAGGTGGGCGGCAAGTTCTTCCTGGGCTTCAGCCACCTGGTCGTCACGCCGCTGCCCGCGTCGCACCCGCAGGTGCAGCGCTTGACGCAGGCCGGACGCGCGCAGGAAGAAGCCGTCGCCGAGCTGACGCCGTCGATCCGCGCGCTCATCGGCACCCGGACCGACGACGGGATGGACTACACGACCTTCGACGCTGCGCAGGACGTGACGGCGCCGCTCGGCGCGGCGGCAACCTACGAGTTCTACGGCCGGCTGGAGAACCTCCCGATCCCCGAGCCGGAGTCCGGCGACAAGGAGGTCCTCTCCGGCTTCCTGCTGCTCGGCGTGTGGAACGACCACCTCGTCAAGTCGGCCAAGGAGACCGGCCCGCCGCTGCTGATCGAGTCGATCGAGTTCGAGGCCCCGTATCTGACCGCCTGGCCGCCGAAGTCCCACACCGACATCTTCTTCGACTCCGAGACCCGCTCCGACGATGAGGCCTACACCCGCGAGGTGCTCCGACGGTTCGTCAGCCGGGCGTTCCGCCGGCCCGCGACCGACGACGAGGTCGCGCGCTACCTGGGGTTCTGGCGGCAAATCCGCGGCGACTACGCGCGCTACGAGGACTCGGTGCAGGAGGTGCTGGTCGCCGTGCTCTGTTCGCCGGAGTTCCTCTACCTGTGCGAACCCGCCGACGAGGTCGGAGAAGACGGCGCGCTGCCGGAGTGGATGTTGGCCAACCGCCTCAGCTACTTCCTCTGGAACGGTCCTCCGGACGACGCGCTGCGCGCCGCCGCCGACGCGGGCCGCCTGCGCGGCGACCTCGCCGAGCACGCCGAGCGGATGCTCGACGACCCGCGGGCGAGCCGCTTCCTGCGCCGCTTCGCCTACGAATGGCTGCGCATGGACCGGCACGACGGGATGACGATCAACGTCGACCAGCACCCCGACTACACGAGGTTCGTCAAGCGGGACATGCGCGAGGAGACGTTCGCGTTCTTCGACGTCGTGTTCGCAGAAGACCTGCCGCTGTCGACGTTCGTGGACGCCGACTTCGCGATGCTCAACCAGAACCTCGCTGAGTTCTACGGCGTGCCGGACGTCTACGGCGCCCACTTCCGCAAGGTGGCGGTGCCGTCGTCGATGCCCGAGCGACGCTGCGGCCTCTTGTCCCAGGGATCGTTCCACGTCGGGCACTCGGACGGCACCGAGCCGCACCCGATCAAGCGCGCGGTCTGGCTCAAGGCGCGCCTGCTGGGCGACGAGCCGCCGCCGCCGCCGCCGAACGTCCCCGACCTCGACCCACAGACGCCCGGGTTCGACAAGATGACGCTCAAGCAGAAGATCGAGTCGCACCGCGACAAGGACAGCTGTCGCGACTGTCACGCGGGCATCGACCCGTACGGGTTCGTCTTCGAGCGCATGAGCGCGGTCGGCCGCTTGCAGCCCAAGCGCAAGGGCGTCGAGGTCGACGCGACGTCGACCCTGCCCGACGGCCACGAGGTGGACGGGCTCGCGGGCATCCGGGCCTACCTCGTCGACCATGCCAAGGACGACTTCGCCCGCTCGCTGGTCGAGCACCTGTTCGCCTACGCGCTCGGCCGCGAGATCGGCTTCGCCGACGAGGCGGAGATCGACGAGCTGCTGGAGCAGGTCCGGCGCGACGGCTATCGCGCGCGGTCGGTGATTCGTAGTATCGTGACCTCGCCCTCCTTCCTCTCGAAGTAGCAATACGACCATGCGCAAGTCTTGGCTCCTGGATCGTCGCGCGGTGCTTCGTGGCGCCGGCGTCGCCGCGTCGCTGCCCCTGCTCGACGTGATGCGGCCGCTGCTGCCGAGCGGCGAGCCTGCCCGTCGGATGGTGTTCGTCTACTTCCCCAACGGCGCGTCGACGCCGAACGAGCACGACCCGAAGTGGGGCCAGTGGCGATGGCTCCCCCACGACCCCGGCGAGGACTACGAGTTCACGAACGTGCTCAAGTGCCTGGAGCCGTGGCGGGAGAAGATGACCCTGATGGGCGGATTGAGTCACCCGCTCTCCCGCAACCTGCTGGGCCACCTCGCGGGCGACACGTGGCTCACGGCTGGCGACCTGCGCGGCGAC
>CAZTQF010000314.1:0-4441 GCA_964615255.1 uncultured candidatus Brocadiaceae bacterium
CACGTGCTCGCCGAAGAGTCGAAAGGCCGCGACGTGGGCGGCCTCGTGCACGAGCACGGCCTCGACCGCTTCCGGCACGCGCGCGAGCAGGCGCGGGTTGAGCTCGATGCAGCCCCGCCGCACGAACGCGCGGCCCGCCGTGGTCGACAGCCGGCCGTTCCAACGGACCTCGGCGGACGTGTCCGCCACGCCCCAGCGCGCGAACAGCTCGGCGCATCGCTGCTGGAGCGCATCCGGGGTGGGGAGCTTCGCGTCGGTCACGGCGTACAAGCTATTGCGGCCGTCCCGCAGCGGGAAGTCGCGCCGCGCTCCAGGAGGTCCGCTCAGCTCCGCTCGCGGCGCTGCTCGAGCTCGCGGATCGCGAACGGATAGGTCAGCAGCGCAAAGCCGAGGACCGCGATCCAGATCGCGCCCGTTCTCCAGTCGGGGTCGCGGTCCGGCGGAAACAACCACAGCCCCAGCCCGCCGAGGAACGCCAGCCAGCCGCAGCTGAACAGCAGCCGCGCGAAGCCGCCCAGGCCGCCCCGACCCGCCCGGGCGCCGCCCGCCAGCCGATCGGCCAACCGCTCGACCGTCGCGCGGTCGATCGAGGGGTTCTTGAGCGCCTCTTCGAGCAGCCGGACCTTCTCCGACTGTGCCTTCACCCGGCCGTCCATCCAGGTCTTGATCAGCGCGAACGCGAAGATCGTGATCAGGACGGGGACGACGAACAGCGCGATCTCTTCCATGGGCAGGCGGGAGCGACGGGGCCGGTCTACGAGGCCCGCCCAGAATATTCGAGAATTGGCCTCAGACGCCGAGCGGGCTGACGCCCAGCCGCGTCAAGAACGCGTCCGGGTCGCCGTCCCAGACCCATTCGGCGGCGGAGATCGTGCAGCGGTCGTTGCGGCGCCAGACGAACGGCCAGCCGTGCGCGACCGCGGCCTCGTGATCGGGCTCCCGGTCGCCCACCATGACGACCCGCTCGGCGCCCGCCGCCCGCTGGGCCTCCCGGAGCATGTCGGTCTTGGTCTCGACGTTCTCGCTGTCGAGGCAGAACTGCCAGTCGGTCAGCTCGCGCAGCCCCTGACCCTCCATCATCGCAGCCATGTACTCGCTCCGACAGTTGCTCGCGAGCGCCACCTTGACGCCCTGCTCACGCAGGTGCGGCAGCAGCTGACGCACGCCCGCGAACAGGTAGTCGACGCCGCGGCTGACCTCCTCGACCTCCATCGGCAGCACGACCGCGCGCAGGTCGAACCAGCGGTCCTTGTGTCCGTCCGGCAAGAACGGCGCCCAGACGCCGGCGTCCTTCATGCCGACCACGGCCTCGGCTTCGCGCTCGGTCGGCGGCGCGATCTCGAGGCCTTCCTGCTCGGCGAAGCGCTGCACCCCTGCGCGAATGACCGGCGCCCACCACGCGAAGGTGTCGTGCAGCGTGCCGTCGACGTCGAAGATGACGAGCTCCGGGGGACAGTGTTGGTCGAGCAAGTTCACGGCGGTTCGGGTCACAGGTAGACGATCTGGCGCACGCCCATGATCTCGAGCTCGTCGAACAGGCGCGCGCGCGAGCCCTGCTGCGAGCGGGCGGCTTCGCCGCTGCGGACCTCGGCAAAGCGCACGCGCACGACGAAGCGAAGCAGCGCCGAGCGCTTCATCTCGCGGGTCGCCAGGCGCAGCTGCAGGACCGCAGCCTCGAGCGGGATCCGCCGCCCGTCGAAGCGCACGAAGCCGTCGCCGAGCAGCTCGACGTCGACCTCGCCGCCGCTCGCGTCGAAGCGGACCGGCACGTCGTCGGTCGCGGCGCACGCCGCGACCAGCGACAGCGCCGCGGCGGCCAGGGCCTGTCTCTTCATCGCGCCGCGATCCCCTGGACCTCGATGCGCGCGTCGGGGTCGAACAGCGAGACCACCTGGAACATCGCCATGCCCGGGTAGTGCTTGCCACAGTGCTTGCGCCAGACCTTGCCGAACTCCTTGCGCGCGGCCGCGTAGTCGTCGCGCGACGTGATGTAGAAGTTGAGCTGGACGACGTCCTCGAAGGACATCTCCGCGTCCCGAAGGATCAGCGCGATGTTGGCCATCGCCTGGTCGAGCTGGGCGACCAGGTCGCCGGGCGCGAGCACGCGCCCCGAGGCGTCGTAGCCGCACTGGCCGGCGAGGTAGAGGGTGCGCTGCTGGCCGTCCGCCGACTCGACGAGCCACGCGTGGGCGAAGCCGACCGGCGGCGAGAGCTCTGCGGGGTTGACGGCGCGTCGGGTCATGGACGGCCGCAAGCATGGCACGCGCCCTGGCACCACCGCAACAAGCGAGCCCGCGCGGGCGGCGGGCCGTGCTCAGCCGGGCCGGCGCGCCTGCCCCAGGAAACGCCGGTGCTCGCCGCTGTCGAGGATGTCGCGGATCGCCTGCACGCAGTCCACGACCTCTTCGCGCGTGTTGTAGAAGTGCGGCGCGACGCGCAAGCCCGCGTCCGGCCGGTAGTCGACCACGATCTCGCGCGCGGCGAGCGCCTGGCACACCGCGTAGCCGTCCGGGACGTCGATCGCGACGTGGCCGCCCCGGCTCTCCGCCGCGAGCGGCGAGCGCAGCGCGAAGCCGTGGCGCTGCGCCTCGTCGACGAGCGCCGAGGTCAGCTGGACGCTGCGCGCGCGCACCGCGTCGAGGCCCGCCTCCAGGCAGGTCGCGATGCCCGCCATCCCTGCGTAGAGCGCCGGGACGTTGGGCGTGCCGGCAGCGAACCGCTGGCCGTCGTCGCGCAGGTCCTGCCCGGCAGCAGAGAACGCGAACGGCTGCTTGTGCGCCGCCCAGCCCGTGAACGCCGGCGCCAGCGCGGGGGCGAGATCCGGCCGCACGTAGAGAAAGCAGTTGCCCGGGCCGCCGCACAGCCACTTGAGCGCGCCGCCGACCGCGGCGTGCACGCCGAGCCGTTCGAGCTGAAGCTGCCGGGTCCCGACCGAGTGGAACGTGTCGAGCACGACGAACGCACCGACCTGCTCGGCCCGCCGCACGATCGGCTCGACGTCGACCATCGCGGCGCTGCGGAACATGCAGTGGTCGACCGCGACCAGCAGCGTGGTGTCGTCGATGTGCGCCGCGACCTGTTCGCCGTCGGTCGAGATCCCGTCGCTGGCCGCCGGCACGCGGACCAGCCGCGCGCCGTGGGCGCGCCGCGCCTCGTAGATGTACTGGTCGCTGGGGAAGTTCCGGTCCGCGTAGACGACGCCGTTCTTGGGCCCGTCGAAGCGAAAGCACGACAGGATCATCTCGAGCGCGACCGCGATGTTCTGGTGCATCGTGACCGTGCCCGAGCGCACGCCGAGCGCGCGCGCGACCTGGTCGGCGACCTGCTCCTGCAGCGCCCACCAGCCGTCGCCCCAGGCCCGCACGCCGCGGGTCTCCCACTCGTCGAGGAAGCGGCCGGCGCTGTCCCGCGCCGCCGCGGGCATCGCGCCCAGCGAGTTGTTGACGAGGTAGTTGCTCCGCGACGTGATCGGGAAGCGGGACCGCATGGCGAGCAGCCGCTCGGCGCCAAGGTCGTCTTCGGGCTGCGGACGGCTCACGGTCGTGGTTCTACGCGGGCGATCCGACGGCTCCTCGGGAAAACCTACGGCACCGGGCCGGCCCGGCCGCGTAGCAAGCGGGCGTCAAGCATCCACAAGGCCAAGAACCATGAAGACCTCCTCTCTGCTGCTCACGGCTGCGATCACGTTCGCCGCTGCTCCCGCCGCCGCCCAGACACACGAGCTGCGCTCGGGCGACGTCCTGATCGGTCGCGTCGCCGCGGTCGGCGCCGACTACGTCGAGCTCGAAGGCCGCGCGGGCCGCGACGCCCGCCGGGTCCGTCGGGACGACTTCGCGCCGACGGCGCTCTACCGGATCCTGCGCGAGCGCGCCGCGCCGCGCACGGTCGACGACTCCATCGCCGTCGCCGACCAGGCCAGCCGCCTGGGCCTCGAGCTGCACGCGATCGCCGAGCTCCGCGCCGCGCGGGAGCAGCACCCCGACGCCGCGCTCCATCTGGACCGGAGGATCGCCCGGCTCCGCGAGCGCATCGCAGCGAAGATCGCGGCCGAGACGCGCGACCTCCTCGAGCGCGAGCGGCCGGCCGCGGCCAAGCTGCACGCGCAGGTGCTGCTGCACGACTACGCCGACACCGCGCCCGGACGAGAGGCCGAGCCCCCGATGACCCGCGCGCTGGGCAGCCTGCAGGCGTCCACAGGGCGCCCGGTCGCCGCGTCGGCCCTTGAGCGCGCCATCGCACACGCCGAGAAGGACGTCACCCGCGCCGACGGCGTCGGCGCCCGCTTCCAGGGCGCGGTCCGCTCCAACAACGCCACCAAGCAGCGCCACGAGCGGGCCGTCCGCCACCTGGAGCGGGCGTGGAAGCGCCTCGACGACGTGCGGCCCGCGGCCTCCGTCGAGGCGTCCTTGAGCGATCGCTTCGTGCAGCTGCGCCACCGGGT
>CAZTQF010000315.1:0-4436 GCA_964615255.1 uncultured candidatus Brocadiaceae bacterium
CGTTGTCGCCGTCGCCGTCCAGGTCGGCGGCGCAGACATTTCGGACCGAGTTCGCGGTGGTGGCGATCGTCTGCTGCGTGCCGAAGTTGCCGAGGCCGTCGTTGGCATACCAGGCGACGCGGCTGTCGAAGATCGACGCCGACAGCACGTCCAGGTCTCCGTCGCCGTCGATGTCGGACGCGAAGATCCCGTGGGCACCGTCCGCCAGCGTCGTCACGATGCGAGCCGCGCCGAAGGCGCCGAGGCCGTCGTTCTCGTACCACGCGATCGTGTCGTCGTTCTGGCCAGCGGACAGCACGTCCAGGTCCCCGTCGCCGTCGGCGTCGAAGGTCAGGACGGCGCGCGCGCCGAGCACGTTGTCGTTGATCACCTGCTGGGCGCCGAAGGTGCCCGTGCCGTCGTTCTCGTACCACGCCACCTTGCGGTCGCCGACGGAGGCAGACACGACGTCGACGTCACCGTCGCCGTCCAGGTCCCCCGTCTGCACGCTGAATGCGTAGAGAGTCGCCGTGCTGATGACCTGCGGAGCGCCGAAGCTGCCCGCGCCGTCATTGGCATACCAGGCGATCGTGCTGTCGCTCTGCGACGCAGACACGACGTCCAGGTCGCCGTCGCCATCGAAGTCCGCCACGGTCACGCTGCGAGCTCCGAGGGCGGCACCGTTGATCACTTGCGCCGAGCCGAACGAGCCGCTGCCGAGGTTCTCGTACCAGGCGACGGTGTTGTCGCGGAACGAGGCCGAGAGCACGTCGACGTCGCCGTCGCCGTCCAGGTCGCCCGAGGCGACGTGGAACGCTCCATCTGCTAGCGACGTAATGACTTGCTGCGGTCCGAATCCGCCGGCGCCGTCATTGGCGTACCAGGCGATCTTGTCGTCAAACTCGGAGGCCGAGAGGATGTCGACGAAGCCGTCTCCGTCGATATCGACGGTCGAGACGTGAATGACCCCAGAGGTGGCGGCAGTGACGACCTGCTGTGCTCCAAACCCCGCGGACTGCGCGGTCAGGATAGGTGCCATTGCCAGAGAGGCGAGGCAGAGACGTGGTTTCATACCCCGACAATGCAGGGCAGCAGCCCGCTGGCCAGCCCCCCCCCCCACGTGGGGGAGACTACGAGCAAGGACGTAATGGCAGGTCGTCGTAAGCAGTATGCGCACGAACCGATTGCGCGCGGCGCGCTGGCCATGAGGCTGCGCGCGGCCAACGGGCCTTTGCATGGCGTTTTTACTCACTAATGTCGCTTCCGATATTTCAGACCGTATGGCTTGGCGATGCCCGCGTGGATGCGGGAGGACCGTATCTGCCGACGCGCGCGACGGTCGCGACAGAGACGAATCCCTGACAATTGCTTCCGTCGATTGACGGGTCCATTGAACCGGAATCGCCAAGCACGCGGCCCGTGCGGCGCCTCGGTCTGCCCCTGACGCGAGCGGCCATGGCCAGCAATTTGACTGGCTTTCCGATCGCGACGGCAGCCAACCCCGCCTGCATCTGACCCATGGCGTCGGGCGATCTGCCCATCGTATCGTCCGCCTGCCCTACGGTACGATCGGATCCTCCCTCATGATCTCTCGACGCCAGCTGCTACGCGGATCTGCCGCTGCCGCAGGCCTCAGCGCCCTCGCCGCGAAGAGCAGCAACGGCAACGTGCTTTCGCACGCCGCGATGCAGGCCGCCATCTGCAGCCCACCCACGACGCCTTTCCTGGCGCCGCTGCCGCTGCCGCCTGCTGCCAACGCAGCGTCCCCGTTCCTGCCCAGCCCCGAGGCCGTCGCGCACCTGGGCCTGATCGGCGCAAACTCTTCGAACGCCTGCTTCTACAACATCATTCAGGAGGAGGCGCTGGTCAGCCTCCACCCAGAGCTGCCGCTGACGCCGGTCTGGCGCTACCGCGACGTGAACGCGCCAGCCAACAGCCCCTACATAGCGGGCCCGACCTTCGTCATGCGTCAGGGCACGCCGCAGATCGTGCGGCACATGAACCGCCTCCCGTCGAACCATGCTGGCTTCGGCGTTCCGCACACAGTGGTCCACTTCCACGGCGGCCACGTCGACCCTTACTTCGACGGCTTCCCGGAGGACATCCCGGGCCTGCCGCGCGTCGTGAGCCAACCCGGTCAGGACTTCGACTACGTCTACCCGATGCAGGACCCAGGCTTCCTGGACGGCTGCCCCGACCCGACCGAACGGAACGCGATGCAGTGGTATCACGACCACCTGCTCGACTTCACCGGGCCCAACGTCTACCGCGGCCTGGCCGGCGTCACGATCGTCCATGACGACCTCGACACCGGCTCGGAGCACACCGGCCTGCGGCTTCCGGGGCCGCTGGGCGTGCACGACATCCCGCTGATGCTGCAGGACCGGCGCATCGCCGCGGACGGCTCCATGGTCTATCTGCCAGAGGACTACGACGGGTTTCTCGGGGACAAGTTCATGGTCAACGGCGCCATTAACCCCTACTTCGAGGTGCGCCGCCGTAAATACCGCTTCCGCGTGCTCAATGGCTCGAACGCGCGCCACTACCTGGTCTCGGTCACCGACGACGAGGGCCGCCGCAAGCCGTTCGACATCATCGCGACCGAGGGCGGGCTGCTGGCCCACCCGCTGCGCAACAAGAAGAAGTTCCTGCTCGCCAACGCCGAACAGATCGAGTTCGTCATCGACTTCTCGAACTACGCGCCGGGCACCGAGCTCTTCTTGAGCAACTTCCTCAAGCAGACCAGCGGGCGCGGACCTCACGGCGACTACGACGAGCCGGACGAGCTCGACCGCGGCGAGGAGGACCAGATCATGAAGTTCATCGTCCAGGGCGGCGCCGTCGCCGACCCCAGCCAGGTCCCAAATACGCTTCGCCCGTTCACGCCGATCTCGCAAGCCGAGATCGACGCCGCCGACGTCGTCGAGACCGAGTTCGAGCGCAAGGGCGGCGCGTGGGCGATCAACGACGAGTATGTCGACCTCCACCACCCGATGGTCAACGTGACCCGCAACAAGCCGGTCATCTGGAGGATGAACAACAAGAGCGGCGGATGGTGGCACCCGGCGCACGTGCACATCGAGAACTGCCGCGTGCTGCGTCGCAACGGGCGCCGACCGCGCAAGATCGAGCGCGACGGGATCGCCAAGAAGAACTGCATCGCGCTCTCGGGCGGCGACGAGGTCGAGCTGTTCATGCGGTTCCGCGACTTCTCGGGTCCCGCCGTGTTCCACTGTCACAACCTGGAGCACGAGGACCACTTCATGATGGCGCGGTTCGATATCCACGCGAGCTGACGCCGATGCGCGCGACGCTCTCTCGCACAGCGGCCGCGCTCGGCGCGACGCTCGCCCTGTCTGCCTGCGGGCAGGACCGCCGCGAGGCCGACGACGCCGGCCTCTTCCGTCCGAGCGTCCCGTACGCCGAGCAGGACGCGCAAACGCGCCTACGCGTCGCTCGCATGGAGGGCTACTTCCCGGACACGGCGCTCATCACGCACGACGGCCGCCGCGTCCGGTTCTACGAAGACCTGGTGCGCGACAAGGTCGTGCTGTTCCAGTTCATGTACACGCGCTGCGACGGCACCTGACCGCAGACGACCGGCAACCTCGTGCAGGTCGCCCGCGAGCTCGGGGACGCCGTCGGCCGCGACATCTTCCTGTACTCCATCACCGTCGACCCGGACTACGACACGGTCGCCCGCCTGCAGGAGTATCGCGAGCAGAACGGCGCCGGCTGGACGTTCCTGACCGGGCGGCTCGACGAAATCACGCGGATCCGCCACCGCCTCGGCGCGTTTGACCCGGACCCGGTCGTCGACGCCGACCGGACCCAGCACGCCGGCGTGCTCGTTTACGGCTGCGAGCCCAAGGGCCGCTGGTGCGCGATCCCCGGCCTCATGAAGCCGGCGTCGATCACGCGGCTGGTGCAGCGGGTCATGCGCCTCTAGCTCCACGCGGCGGCGCCATCGCCGCGAGGATCGCGTGTTTCTGCGCGGGCGCCCGGCGCGATCGGTCGGGCCGAGCGGCGCAACCGCGGGAAGATGTCCCTTCATTTCGGGGCGAACTTCAGCGACGCCGTTGGTGCGCGCGGTCGGATCGCGGGGACCTTCCCCACCTACGCACTACACCCCGCTGAGCACCGCCCCACCGGCGACTAGTGTGCCCGTCGTACGGCCCTCGAAGCCGGGCTGCCCCCGTCCCGTTCTCCACCCAAGGAAACCATGCGGACCCTCTGTGTCACTCTCGCTTCTCTCTGCTGCGGCGGCGCGCTCGTCGCCCAGGACGCCCACGGCGTCCCGGTCATCATCTGCTTCAAGGACGCGGTCTCGGCGCCGCTCCTCGCGGAGCACGGCGTCAAGATCCAGAAGACGCTCTTCGGCACTGAGTCGGTCACGGCGCGCGTGCCCGCCCGCCTCGTAGCACAGCTGCGCCGGCGCGCGGAGATCGCCTACGTCG
>CAZTQF010000316.1:0-4425 GCA_964615255.1 uncultured candidatus Brocadiaceae bacterium
CCTCGCCAACGGCGTGCCGAGCGCGCCGGCCGGGGTGCTGCCGACCTTTGCCTACGAATTCGACCCGCCGCTGTCGCTGCTGCCGCCCGGCACCTCCGTCGTGCCGCAGTTCCGCGGCGCCAGCAAGGTCGACGACGAGCCGTTCTACTACAACGCCTGGATCGCCAACGCGTCGTCGCTGTTCAACTCGAACACCTACAGCGGGGCCGACCGGGCGCAGCTGCGTCCGACCAACGAGAACTTCCCGCTCGATCCGTTCAAGGCGGGGGACGCCCACATGCGCAAGTGGGACAACCGGGCGCTGCCGGGCTCGTCGCAGGCGCGGAACTGGTGGACCTACCTCTACAACCGCACCGTCACGAGCTACGTCGAGGACCCCAACCTGCTGATGGATCCGGCCTACACGATCGACTTCGCGGGCCCCAACGAGACCTTCAACCCGAAGGACATCCGCTTCGTGAACTGGCGCTTCATCGCGGCGAACAACGCCGAGGCAGACCCGCCGGTCTCGCCGACGATCGAGACGTTCGCGCTCTCCTACCGCTGGCAGCAGAACTGATCGGCCACGCCGCCCGCGGACCGGCCCCCGCCTCGCGGGGGCGCTCGGCACCCCTTCGCACACCCCTCTGACCCCTCTCCCCGAAAGGCCTGTCCGCCTCATCGATCCTGCGCGTCTCGGTCTTCGGCCGGCGCGCGCCGCAACCATGGACCCCCAGCGACGCAGCGAGCAGCCCTTCTCGCGCACCTCGGTGTGCCGTCGCTGGGTGCCATCGCGTAGGATCCGCGCGGCCGCGCCCTCGGCCCCACTCTCCCGCATTGAATCCCACGGCTGCGCCTTTCGCCGGCGCGCCACGCACTAGCGCCATGACTCGAGTGTTCTCCACCCGATTGTTCTCCTTGGCTGCCCTGATAACGCTCGCTGCATGCGGCGGTGGCGGCAGCACGTCCGGTGACTCTGGGGGAGACTTCGTCGTCCTCAGCACCGAGCCGTCCGACAACGGCCAGCTGTTCCTGAACGACTCGATCCGCATCGACTTCAGCGAGCCCGTGGACCTCGACTCGGTCGACCTCACGACGTTCTCGTTCCAGGTCTTCGACCAGATCGGGCAAGTCGTCGCGGAGCCCGTCGCCGGCCAGTTCGTGCTCGCGGTGAGCCCGCTCGACGAGCGCGGTCGGCTCGGGACCCGCCTCGAGTTCGTCCCGGTCCTGCCGACGAACGACCTCTACACCAACGGCGGCTTCCGTCCGGGGCGCACCTACCAGGTGCAGCTGGTGGGCGGCAACGTCAACAACGGCACGGTCCTGCGGGACACCTCGGGCCAGGGGTTGCGGTTTCCGCGCACCTTCTCGTTCTCGACGGCCGACGGCACCACGCCGGCGGCGCTGTTCCGCAACACGGCGCAGGGCGGGCCGCGGCGCGCGGCGTTCCAGGTCTCGCCGACGCCCGACACGAGCGGCGTCGTGCTCAACAAGCTCGGCGCGGCGCCGGTGGAGCTCCGGCTGAGCTTCGACCAGCCGCTGAACCCTGCGAGCACGAACCTGCCTACCGCCATCGAGACGGACCCGCTGCGTCGAAACAGCAACAGCCGCGGCCGCGTCTTCCTCGAGTACGACGACCCGGACTACGGCGACAACTGGTGGATCCCGGCCGACGTCGAGCTCGAAGAGAACTCGGGCACCGGTGCCACGCTGGTCATGCGCCCGATCGGCGTGCTGCCCAACAACGCCACGGTGCGGGTGATCGTCGAGCGCACGCTCGAGGACATCTCGGGCGAGTCGAACGTCGCCAACGTCGCCTACGAGCGCATCTTCGCGACCTTCCAGACGAGGCGGGCGTACGAGCAGCAGTTCGACGGCCTGATCGACGACTTCCTCGCGACCTCCAACGTCGACGTGACGGCGGCGTTCCCGGAGCCGGTCGGCGAGGTGGGCCCGGGCTACCTCAAGGCGGGCTTCGAGTTCGAAGGCACGGTGACCGGCGCCGAGTTCGAGCCGACCGCGCCGCTCACGGTGCTGAACACCGACTTCACGACGGTGCAGCCCAAGAACGGCTCGGCCTACAACGTCTCGGGCGGCGTCTTCAACTTCCGCAGCGTCAACATCCCGGCCGGCCGGGTCGTGCAGGGGACCGGCACCAACCCGATGGTCTGGCTGGTGTCCGAGACCTTCGAAGTCTCCGGGACGCTCTCCGTCCGCGGCGGCGACGGCCAGCGCGTCAACACGTCCGGAAACGCCAACATCGCCAAGGCCGGCGGCGCGGGCAACTGCGGCGGCGGAGACGGCGGCGCAGGCTCCCCGAGCGCCGAAGAGCGTGACCTGTCCGGCGCGACCGGCAACGGTCCGCTCAACGCCCCGGGTGCCGGCGGTCGCGGCGGCTCGCTGTCTTGCACGGCCGGCTGCGGACGCGGCTCCGGCGGCGGCGGCGGCTCGCTCTCGACCCAGGGTGACCCGGGCTTCAAGCAGCTGATCCGCCCGGCGGGCACGGTGCCGATCGGCACCGGCAACCCGCCGCCGCTCAACCCGTTCGCGATCTTCCAGCAGCAGACGGGCACCGGCGGCCAGGGCTGCGCCGGGGATCCCGGCACGGTGACGCGGAGCCTCGAGGGTGCGGTGCCCGGCCCGACGGTCTTCGTCGACGCCCGCATCGACAACGACTTCTGGGGTGTCGGCGTGCGCTTCGACACCAACCTCCGGATCACCGGCGAGCTGAGCGTGCCGATCGGCGGCGGCGGCGGCGGCGGCGGCGGCGACCTCTCCTACAACGGGGACTGCGGCGTCGAGGACCCGAACTTCGAGAACGACAGCTCGGGCGGCGGCGGCGGCGGCGGCGGCGGCGTCCTGATCGTCAAGGCGCTCGAAGAGATCATCATCTACGAGGGCGGCACGATCACCGCCGACGGCGGCAGCGGCGGGGGCGGCGAGCCTTCGTCCACGTCGACCCGCGGCGGCGGCGGCGGCGGCGGCGCCGGCGGCATGGTGATCCTGATGTCGGCCAAGGGCATCCAGGTCAACGCCGACAGCGGCAACGGCCTCAGCTACTCCTACGAGGACAACGACTACAGCTTCGCGATCTCCGCCGACGGCGGCGTATGCGTGACGGGGTCGGCGCCGCCGGTCGTTCCGGGCAAGTACCCGGCGAGCGGCACCGCGATCAACGAGCAGTGGGCCGACACCTATGACTCGACGCCGCTCGGCGGCTTCGGCGGCATGGGCATCGTCCAGCTGATGGTGCCGCCTGGCGACGCCAACGCCGACAACACCAACACGGTCCTGGACGACAACATCCGGATGTTCACCGGCGGCCTCGAGGTCACCGGCCAGGCCAAGATCGACCTGCTGCGCTGGCGGGGCTTCCCGAACTCGTTCGGGGTCGGCGTCGACGACCAGGGCCAGCCGGTCAACCCGAGCAACCTCGACGACGGCGAGATCCGCCCAGCTCCCTACCTGCTGCCGTCCCCGTTCGCGGGGAGCTCGCGCCTGCGGTCCAAGTGGATCGACACGGGCGCGACGGCGCGCCGCGCGCTGCTCGCGGACGACGACCTGCCGCGCGGCATCGTCGTGCAGGGGGGCGCGCAGGCGGGGCCTGCGTATGAGTGGGCTGGGGTCGAAGCGGACCCGGCCAGCGTCTCCCTCGGCTACGCCAACTTCGAGATCGTCCAGGGTCGCGGGGTGGTCACCTACCCCGAGATCGTGGCGCCGGTGGGGATCCTCAACCGCAACGCCACCTCGACCTACCAGGGCCAGCCGGCCTACCGGGTCACGTTGACCTCCGCGGCGCTCGGCGCGGTCGCGGACCGCTACGTGCAGTACGAAGCGGAGCTCCTCGACGGCAACACCGTGCTCGGCAGCTACCGGATCCTCTCGCACACGGCCAACGAGCTGGTGCTGTCGCCGGAGTCGGGCGCCCTGCAGGTCGCCGCGACCGAGGTGCGCGTCATCGCCAAGTTCTTCGACGTCATCACCGACGGGCAACCTGGCCTCGGCGGCACCTACGCCGGCAGCCAGTCGAACCGGGTTCCGGTGGCCAACATCCGGTTCGGATTCGCCTTCCACCAGAACCCGCAGGACCCGGCCGCGCAGCGCTACCCGGCGCAGGAAGGCACGTTCGCCTACGACCTCAGCGACCCGGCCGTGCAGGAACAGGTCCGCCAGCTGGGCGCCAACTTCGTCCAGTGGGACCTGCTGTTCGACACGCGGTTCCGCAGCGCGGCGGGGGACTCGCCTCCGGACCTGAACCCCGAGACGCCGCGCCCCGAACTGCACTTCTTGCGGCTGCCGTTCCGCTTCTGATCCCGGCGCTCGGCGGTCGCTCAGAAGGCCTCGGAGTTGTCGGCGGCGGAGCTGCAGGCTGCGTCGGTGGCGTCCGTGGCGCCGTCGAGGTCGTTGTCGACTCCATCGTTGCACTGGGCCGCGCCGCCGAAGGCG
>CAZTQF010000317.1:0-4422 GCA_964615255.1 uncultured candidatus Brocadiaceae bacterium
CCGCGAGTAGCATCCCGCGCATGTCGCTCCTCCCTCGCGCCAAGCGCGGCACCGTCGCGCTGCCGGCCGACCGCTACGGCCAGAGCGCACTCGGCGCTCCCCTCGAGGTCTTCCGGCCGGCCGGCGACTGCCACGTGCTCCTATTCGCAGGCATCCACGGCGACGAGCCGGAGTCGACCGCGACCCTGTCCTGGGCGCTGCGCCACCTCGCGTCCCCGCCGCCGCACTGCGCGGTGGTGTTGGCGGCCAACCCCGACGGCCTGCTGCGCGGGACCCGCGCGAACGAGAACGGCGTCGACCTCAACCGCAACTGGCCCGCCGGCAACTGGAGCCCCGCGCCCGTGTGCCACCGCGTCTTCTCGGAGGACCCGCGGGACATCGAGCTCTCGACGGGATCCGCAGCCGCGAGCGAGCCCGAGACCCGCGCGCTGATGGGCCTGGTCGAAGAGCTCGCGCCGCACACGGTCGTCGCCGTCCACGCGCCGCTCGCCTGCGTCGAGGACCCGCACGACACCGCGCTCGGCCGCTGGCTCGCCGAGCGCTCCGAGCTGCCGCTGGTCGGCTCGGTCGGCTACGAGACGCCCGGCTCGTTCGGGTCGTGGGCGCCCGAACGCGGCCGCCGCGTGATCACCTACGAGCTGCCCGTCGACTCCCTGGAGCGGCACCTGCGCAAGCTGGCGCCGGTGTTCTTGGAGCTGATGCAGCGCACGGACCTGAGCGAAGCCCGGTAGCCGCGCGATGGTCCTGAACGCCATCTGGGTCGGCTTCTTCCTGATCGCTGCCGCCGTCGGGCTCTTCAAGCTCGTCGTGCTGGGCGACGTCGACGTGTTCTCGCGGATGATCGAGAGCACCTTCGACATGGCGAAGGCCTCCTTCGACATCTGCCTGAGCCTCGCCGGCGTGCTGACGCTGTGGCTCGGCGTGATGAAGGTCGGCGAGAAGGCCGGGGCGGTCGACCTGCTGGCCCGCGTCGTGCGGCCGTTCTTCCGCCGCCTGTTCCCCGAGGTGCCGCCCGACCACCCGGTCCACGGCGCGATGATCCTGAACTTCTCGGCGAACATGCTCGGCCTGGACAACGCCGCGACGCCGTTCGGGCTCAAGGCGATGCAGCAGCTGCAGGAGCTCAACGACGGCCGCGACACGGCCTCGAACGCCCAGATCATGTTCCTGGTGCTCAACACCTCGGGGCTGACGCTGATCCCGGTCGCGATCCTCGCCTACCGGTCGCAGGCAGGCGCGGCCAACCCCGCCGACGTGTTCTTGCCGATCTTGCTGACCACGTTCTTCTCGACGCTCGCTGGGCTGACCGTCGTCGCAGCGGTGCAGCGCATCCGGCTGCTGGATCCGGTGCTGCTCGGCTGGTTGCTCGGTCTGGGCGCTGCGGTGGCGGGCCTGATCGTGCTCTTCGTTCAGCTTCCCAAGGATCAGGTCGAGACGGTCTCCACGCTGATCGCCAACGTCACGCTGTTCTCCGTCATCGCTGGCTTCGTCGGCCTGGCTGCGGTCCGCCGCATCAACGCCTACGAGGCGTTCATCGACGGCGCCAAGGAGGGCTTCCAGGTCGTGATCAAGATCCTGCCCTACCTGGTAGCGCTGCTGGTCGCGATCGGGGTCTTCCGGGCCTCGGGCGCGATGGACTACGTGGTGGACGTCGCGCGCTACGTCGCAGGCTGGTTCACGAGCGACACGCGGTTCGTCGACGGGCTGCCGACGGGGCTGATGAAGCCGCTGTCCGGCGGCGGCGCCCGCGCGCTCATGGTCGACGCCATGGAACAGCACGGCGCGGACTCGTTCGCAGGCCGGCTGGCGTGCACGTTCCAGGGCGCGACGGATACGACCTTCTACGTCATCGCCGTCTATTTCGGCTCCGTTGGGGTCCGCCGTACGAGACACGCTGTGCCGTGTGGCCTGCTCGCCGACCTGACGGCGATCGTCGCCGGGACGCTGATCGCGTACCTGTTCTTCGGCTGATTCGCGCGCGGCGGGGCAACCGCCCTTGCTACCGCAAGTTCCTCATTTGAAGAGGTTTGCAGCCCTCTTCGCGCTTGCTGTGGGACCGCGCCGAGCAGGGGCGACCCGGAACTGCCCGCGCCATGGACGCTTTCGGCACCGACTTTCCGTCCCCCGCAAGCATTTCGCAAAGTTGTCCCATCGCACGCACCCCCCCTGGCAAGTTTTCCCGAGCAAGCTACGAACATGGGCGGTCACTACGACCAGCTCGTATTCGCGATAGCCCGGTCGCACCGGGGTTTCACCACCCCGGACGGCCGCGCGAGCCCGAGCTTTCCAATCCTGGTGCAGGCTCGACGGTCTGCAGCTGTTGAAGCCTCATCCTGAACACCTTGTAGAAGAAATGCTTACGACTCGCCACATCGCCGCAGCTGCGCTCGCCTTGGCCACTGGGCTGGCCGCGCAGTCCACGCTCACCACCACGTTCCAGTCGAACAACGGGGCCGACGGCTCCATGTTCGACATCCGGAGCATCCACCCGATCCGAATCGACGGGTTCGACCTCAACCTGGACGCCGGTTCCTGGGACGTCGAGATCTACACGACCATGTCGGGCGGATCGCACGCCGGCCTCGAGCAGGACCCGACCGCGTGGCAGCTCATCGCCGCCGCCGCGGACGTCACGAGCGCCGGCGTCGACCAACCGACCTCGCTGCCGTTCCAGACCTCGCTGAACATCCCGATCCCCTGTGGCCACCAGCGGGGCTTCTACGTGACCGTCAAGGCCGGCGCCGGAATGAACTACACGATCGTGCCCGGCATGGTCGTCGGGGACGTGCACGCGTCGAACGACCACCTGGAGGTCCTCGCCGGCGTCGGCGTCGACTACCTCAACGCGACGGTCTACGGCCTGCCGCTGAGCTCCCGCGTCTTCAACGGCAACGTCCACTACACGCCGACCACGTCGACGACCTGTGGCGCCTCGGCCAACTTCGGCGCAGGCTGCCAGAAGGCCGAAGCCTCGTTCTACGAGACCATGACGGCGGCCGCGATGGACCTCGCCGGGATCACGCTCACCGCGACGAACAACGGCCACGGCTACGACGTCACGGCCGGCCTGTCGAGCATCGCACCGATCGGCTTGACCGCCGTGAACTGTGACCTCGACGACGACGACTCGGTCGACACCGCCACGCTCGGCGGCACGCTCGGCCTGCACGTCGGCAGCAACGGCTGGATCGGGTTCGGCCCGGGCAACAGCACCCACTACACGCCGGATCCGCAGACCATGCTCGCCAACCCGGCGCGCGGCATCTACGCCTGGACCGACCTGCAGCCCTTCAGCTCGGGCGGCACCAACGGCGACATCTGGTACGAGGAGAACGGCAGCGTCGCCACGGTGACGTTCGACGGCGTCGACGGCTGGGGCACCGGCCTGCCGAACACCATCCAGTTCATCTACGACACCGCCACCGGCGACTTCTCGATCGGGTTCGGCCAGCTGAGCGTGATCAACCCCGAGGACTGGCTCATCGGCTACTCGCTGGGCGGCCAGGCCATGGACCCGGGCCCGATGGACCTGTCGGCCGGCGCGTTCAACGTCCCGGACATCGACTTCCCGGGCCTCCAACTTAGCAGCAGCCGACCGGCGCTGGGCACGACGTGGAACCTGCTGACGACCGGCGCGGTGGGCGCGCCCGGCGCGGCGTTCCTGCTCGGGGACACGGCCTACCCCGGCATCTCGCTGGCAGGCCTCGGCGCTCCGGGCTGCTCGGTCTACACCAACGGCAACCTCGGCGCGCTCTTCGGGCTCAGCTTCAACGGCACGGCGTTCGCGCCGGTCCCGATCCCGAACGCGCCGCAGCTGATGGGCGCTGAGGTGGTCGTGCAGTCGATCGCCAAGCAGACCCTGAACGCCTTCGGGTGGGTCACGTCGAACGGCGTCCAAGCCACGATCGGCTTCTAGGGCCGACGGAGACCTCGCCCGGCCTCGGCCGGGTGCTGCGAGCGGCGCGTCCCTCCGTCGAGGGCGCGCCGCTTCGCGTTGCAGCAGGCCCTGCACCGCCGCATTGCCTGCGCGCGGACCGGCGCTAGCCTCTCGCGCATGGCGCTCGGCCTGCTGGTGCTGCTGCTGTTCGTGCTGGGCGCAGCCGCCATGATCTCGCGGACTGCGCCGGCGCTGCTGGCGCTGCCGGTCATGGGGGTCGCGATCGCCGGCGGCGCGGCGCTGCTGAGCGAGGACGTCAGCTGGCTCGACGTCGCCGACGGGGTCGTCTCCGACGGCGCGGTCATGCTCCACAAGGCGATGGTCGTCACGTTCTTCGGCGGCGCGCTGTCGTTCGTGATGCAGCGATCGGGCGTCGCCGAGAGCCTCGTCAAGCAGGGCGCCGAGCTCGTCGGGGCGGACCCGCTCGCGGTCGGCGTCTTCGGGCTGCTGCTGGTGGCGCTGCTGTTCACCAGCCTCACCGGCCT
>CAZTQF010000318.1:0-4421 GCA_964615255.1 uncultured candidatus Brocadiaceae bacterium
CCGTCCCGAACGCGCCGCCGCGCGTCCCGGGCTTCGAGGTCGACGCGGCGCTGAGCGCAGGCTCGCGCGGCGGCCTCGACTACTTCGACGTCGTCGCCAACCCGGAGGACCCGTCGCAGGCGGTCGCCTACGTGGTGACGGCGGAGGGGCACGGCGCCGCAGCCGTCTACGCCTGCCGCCTCGCGCACGACGAACTGCACCGCGCGCTCCTGCAGGGCGCGACGCCGCGCCGCGCGCTCGCGCACACCAACAAGGTCATGAAGAAGCACCTGCCGGCGGGCGCCTGCGCCGTCGCGACGCTGCTGCAGATGAACGAGGCCGGCTGCAAGCTCTACCAGGCGGGGGCGCACACCCCGCTGCTGATCTGTCAGCGCGGCGAGGTGCTCGAGCTCAACGCCGAAGGGATCGCGCTCGGCCTGGACGACGGGCCGGTGTTCGAGAAGTCGCTCCGCCCGCAGGAGATCGAGACCCGCCCAGGCACCCGGCTGGTGTTCGGGAACGACGCGCTGCTCCGGTCGAGCGGCCTGCTCGACCTGCTGACGCAGCACTCGCCCCGGCACACCAACATGTTCATGAACATGGTGCTGGGCACGATCGAACAGGACGCCGGCGACGACGGCCTCCGCGAAGACGTCGTGCTGATCACCGTGAAGCGGGAGACGCAGGAGTGAGCGCGCCGAACCCGCCCGGCGGCCGCGCGGCCGCGGGGTCCTTCCAGCGGCTCATCGAGGACATCTACTTCGAGCGCGACGACGAGCGCGGCTCGGACAAGACGCTGCTCTGGTTCTGCGAGGAGGTCGGCGAGCTGGTCCGCGCGATCCGGCGCGGCGCGAAGGACCGCGACAACCTCGAGGAAGAGTTCTCGGATGTGCTCGCGTGGCTGTCGACCTTGGCGTCGATCCACGGCGTCGACCTCGACGCCGTCGGCCGCAAGAAGTACGGCCGCGGTTGTCCGCGCTGCGCGTCGACGCCGTGCGCGTGCCCCAAGCACTGAGGCCGAACTCGTGGGCCCGCCGCGCTACTTGTCGGCGCGCCAGCGGTTGTTGTCGCGCGCGGCGTCGAGCGTCACGACGTCAGGGTCGATCACGACCTCGACGGCCTTGCCGGGGAACTCGAGCGTCGCGGTCTTGCTGCGCCACCAGGTCGCTTCGTCGACGGTCTTGCGCGCCGTGCTCTTGTCCTCGTAGACGACCTCCACGACCGTCGGCATCACGGCGCGGCCGACGTCCTCGACCGTCACGCGGGTCCCGCTGCCCGTGACCTCGACGCTCCCGATCCGGTGGTCGAGCGCCCACTTCTCGAAGAACCACGTGCGGAAGTAGGCCTGCAGGTCTCGGCCCGAGACCCGCTCGAAGGTGTGAAAGAAGTCGTACGGGTAGGGGTGCTTGAACGCCCAGTCGCGGGCGTACTCGCGGAACGCCCGGAAGAACACCTCGTCTCCGAGCAGCCCGCGCAGCTGGTGCAGGATCGCGGCGGGCTTGCTGTAGCTGGCGAACCCGAAGCTGTCGGTCCCGTAGGTGTCGCCGTGGCGCATGCAGACGACGTCGCGGCCGCGGCCGATCGCGCTCCCGGTGCTCATCAGCGCGCTCTTCGGCCCGTTGCCCCGGCCCTGGAAGTCGTCGCGGCAGAGCGTGGTCCAAAACGACGTGAAGCCCTCGTCCTGCCACGCGTAGCGCTTCTCGTTGCTGCCCAGCAGCATCGGGAACCACATGTGGATCAGCTCGTGTGCGATCGTCCCTGCCGGCCGCCGGCCCCCGATGATCGTCATCATCGGATACTCCATGCCCCCGCCGATGATGCCCTCGCAGGCGGTCATGTGCGGCCACGGGTAGGGGTGCACCTGCTCCGACATGTACTCGATCGTGTGGCGCGCGTACTCCGCGCCGCGCACCCAGTCGCCGGCGTTGGTCTCGTAGACCGCGTGGATCATGCACACGCCGTCCTTGCCTTCGCCGTGCTTGTCCTTGACGACGGCGTGGGTCGCGTCCCAGACGTAGGTCTTGCCGAGGCTGACGGCCGCGTCACGGACGTTCTCGGCGTGAAACTTCCAGGTCAGCTGGCCGGACTGCGAGGTCCTGGTGGCCTCGCCGGCGTCGAGGTCGTCGGCGTCCACGACGTGCACGACCTCGCGCGTCTCGCGCGCCCGGTCGAGCCGGTCCATGGCCTTCTCGGTCAGCACGTCGGCAGGGTTCTGCAGCACCCCCGTCGCGCGCACGATGTAGCCGGCGGGCGCGGTGATCGCGAGGTCGTAGTCGGCGTAGTCCATGTAGAACTCGCCGTTGCCGCGGTAGGGGTCGGCGACCCAGCCCTCGACGTCGTCGTAGACCGCGAACTGCGGGTACCAGTAGCCCAGGTAGATGACGCGGTCGCCCTCGTAGCCCATGCGGGGCGCGGTGCCGGCCTTGGGGATGTCGAAGGCGTAGTCGATCGTCACGGTGATCTTCTGGCCGGGCGCGAGCGCGTCGCGCAGGCGGAGCGTCATGACCGTGTCGCGCACGCGAGCACGCACGGCGTCGTCGCCGACCCGCACCTCGTCGATCTCCAAGCCGTTGGTGGCCGTGACGAAGCGCGTGCGCTGGGTGCCCGCCTTCATCATGTCCTGGTAGCAGTGGATCGCGAGACGGTCGAGCTCGTCCGGGGACCGGTTCTCGTAGGTCATCTTCGCCGTGCCCTGCACGCGCGACTTGGCCGGGTCGACGGTCAGCGCGATGTCGTAGTGCGCGTAGTTCGTCCAGTGGCTGTCGCCGGGCCGACCGAGCAGCGTGCGCGTGCCCTGGGCGACGGCTTTCTTGAAGCCGTTCGGCAGGTCGATCGGATACGGGAGGACGCGCGCCGTGGCCGGCGGTCCCTGCGTCGCGGCAGAGACAGCCAGGATGCAGGCGGCGACCGGCGACAGGAGGTGGTTGGTTTGCATGGATCTCGCTACGGGGAGTTTTTGTCCATGTTGGCGGCGAGCGGCCGAACGGCAACCGTTGGCATGCCCCAACCCCGTCACGCAGCGCTCCATTGCCTTCTGCGGAGACTGCCCCTTCACTTGGACGTCGCTCCATGACCGACGCCACGCCAGAGCCGACCGCGGGGGCGAGCGCGCGCTACGTGCAGGTCGCGCTCAACCTGCCGCTGCGGCGCGAGTTCACCTACGCGCTGCCGGACGGGGTGACGGCGCAGCCCGGCAACCGGGTCCGCGTGAACTTCCACGGCAGGAAGCTCGGCGGGGTCGTGACCGCGGTCGCGGAGACGACCGACCTGCCAGCGAACAAGGTCAAGGCGATCGAAGCGCTGCTCGACGGCGAGCTGTCGCTGCCGCCGGCGCTGTTGGACCTGGCCCGCCGGATGGCCCAGAGCTACGGCTGCTCGATAGGCGAGGCGCTCGACGCGACGTTGCCGTCGATCGCCAAGCGCCGCGGCCAGCGGCAGATCGCGCACATCGAGCTGTCGGCGCCGCCGGACCTGGCCGCGCAGGCGGTCGAGGAGCTCGAGGACAAGCACCAGGCACAGTCCCGCGTGCTGCGGACGGTGCTCGAGTTCAACGGCCCGATCCCGGTCTCCGACCTGCGGCGGCGCACCATGACCAGCGACAGCCCGTGGAA
Source organism: uncultured candidatus Brocadiaceae bacterium (assembly GCA_964615255.1). Classification (GTDB taxonomy): domain Bacteria; phylum Planctomycetota; class UBA1135; order UBA1135; family UBA2386. Next base: position 3,591 of record CAZTQF010000318.1, read on the forward strand.
GACGCTGGCCAGGCACGGCCTCGTCCGGCGGGTGATGCTCGCCGAGGAGCTGGAGGAGCTGGTGCCCTCGCTCGACGAGGCCGCCGAGCGGCACGTGCTCAACGAGCATCAGCAGAAGGCCGTCGACGAGGTGACCGGCTACGTCGAGCGCGCCGAGCACCACACGTTCCTGCTGCACGGCGTCACTGGCAGCGGCAAGACCGAGGTCTACCTGCGCATCCTCGAGGAGGTGCACGCGCGCAAGAAGAGCGCGATCGTGCTGGTCCCGGAGATCTCGTTGACGCCGCAGACCGTCGGCAGGTTCGCCTCGCGGTTTCCGGACGTGGCGGTCCTGCACAGCGGCTTGACCGACAGCGAGCGGGCGCGCCAGTGGCAGCGCCTGCTGCAGGGCAAGGCCACGGTGGCCGTCGGCGCGCGCTCGGCCCTGTTCGCGCCGGTGCGCGACCTGGGCCTGATCGTGCTCGACGAAGAGCACGAGACGTCCTTCAAGCAGGACAGCACGCCGCGCTACCACGCGCGCCAGATGGCGATCGAACGCGGCCGGATCGAAGGCGCGGTCGTCGTGCTGGGCTCGGCGACCCCGACGCTGGAGTCGATCGGCAAGGCGCGCCGCGGCACCTACGGGCTGCTGACGCTGCCCGAGCGCGCCGGCGCGGGTCGCCAGCCCCAGATCGTGGTGCAGGACCTCCGGGGCGAGCCCAAGGAGTCGCTGCGGCAGGGCGTCGTGCTCTCGCGCACGCTGCTGGCGATGATGAAGGAGCGGCTGCAGGCCAGAGACCAGGTGCTGCTGTTCCTCAACCGGCGGGGCTACTCCCCGGTGCTGCTGTGCCC
>CAZTQF010000319.1:0-4418 GCA_964615255.1 uncultured candidatus Brocadiaceae bacterium
CGCCCCATGCCCGTCATGACGATCGCCACGCCGTGCACGCCGAGCGCCGCGCACGACCCGAACAGCTGGTCGACCGCCGGCTTGTGACCGCGGATCGGCGGCGCGTCGCTCCACTCGGCGAACAGGTCGGCCCCGCGGCGCGCCACGCAAAGGTGGCGGTCCCCCGGCGCGATGTAGGCGACGCCGCGCTCCAGCCGGAGGCCTTCCGAGGCGAAGCGCACATCGTAGCCGGTCTGCGTGCGGAGCCGCGTGACGAGGTCCTCGACGAAGCCCGCAGGGATGTGCTGGACGACGGCGATCGGCGGCAGACACGGGTCCCGCGGCAGCGCGGCGAACAGCTCACGCAGGCTGCCAGGCCCGCCGGTGCTGATCCCGACCGCGATCAGCGCAGGCGCGTCGGCGCGGGGCGCGGGCGGGACGAGGTGCTCGGCGCAGGAAGCGTCGGCCCCAGCGCCAACCGGAGGCGCGCACCGCTGGGCCCGCTCATGCTCCTCCGTCGCCTCGCGGAGCAGCTGGTTCAGCCGGCTGGACCACGCCAGCAGGCTGGTGACGTCGCTGCTGTCCGGCATCTCGACGACGGCGCGCACGCGCCCCACCAGCGGCTGCACATCGGCGCCCGGCTCGTAGAGCGCGATGACCGGCGCGGGGAGCGCGGCGAGGTCGACCGCCGCCGGCCACCGGAGCAGCGAGCAGATCGGCGCGGGCGCGGCGTCGCTCGTCGCGTCGACGGCGTCGAAGCCGGCGGCGAGCAGCCACTCCGCGAGCATCTCCCGCTCGCTCGCCTCCGCCGCCAGGACCACCCCAGGTCGCGTCGACGCCCTCATGGCTTCAGCACACCGTCTGCGAGGCGTCGCACCTCGACGACGCCGCGGGCCGGGTCGGCGAGCAGCACGCAGCCGCCGTCTGCGGGGCCCGCGACGTGGCCGCCGAACACCATGCCCAGGCCGTACGTGGCCTCGCGGATCGCGGCGGCGTTGCGGCGGCCGATCGCGGTCTTCTCCAGGCCGCCCATCGATCCCCCGCCCGCCATGCGCACGATCAGCTGTCGGGGATCGGCGCCGTGCTGCAGCGCCAGGTCGCGCGCGCGCGGCGCAGCGAGGTTCGCGAAGTAGCCGGGCCCCATGCCCGCGCCGTCGCCTTCGGGGCGCACGACGTGCGCGAGCACGCAGACCTGGTTCTTGAGGTCCTGGACGACCATGCCGACGCATGAGCCCAGCAGGGTCGTCAGCACCTGCGGCGGTACCGCCACACCAATACCGCCGATCGGGACCTGCACCACGCGGTCCGCTGTGACCTTGGAAGGACTCACCTGCCCCCTCCTCAGACCCCGCTCGGCTCGGCCGCGGGCTGTGCCGGCGCGCGCGCCGGCTCCCGGAGCCGCTGGCGGCTCGTCGCGAAGTCCGCGAAGCCCGAAGGGTCGAGGATCAAGGTGACCTTGCCGTCGCCGCGGATGGCCATCCCTGCGAGGCCGGGGACCGCCGTGAGCTCGGGACACAGCGGCTTGATCACCAGGTCCTCCTTGCCGACCAGGCGATCGACGCCGAGCGCGACCTCGTTGCCGGAGTAGCCGAACACGATCGCGTGCTCAGGCTTGGACTCGCACTGCTCGGACAGCACGCCGTCGGCGAAGCGGTAGGTCTCGGGCAGCAGCACGAACGGCATCGGCTGGTCGCGGACCACGACCATCGGCTTGGACTGCACGGTCTGCACGCGGCCGTCCTTGAGCTCCACGATCTCGCGGACCTCGGTCAGCGGCAGCGCGAACATGGTGTCGCCGACCTCGATGAGCAGGCTCGCCAAGATCGACATGCTCGGCGGCAGCTGGATCGTGAAGCACGTCCCCTCGCCCGGCTCGGAGCGGAGCTCGACGCTGCCGCGCAGCGACTTGATCGTCGCCAGCACGATGTCCATCCCCATCCCGCGGCCGCTCACCTCGGTGACCTGCGCGGCCGTCGAGAAGCCAGGGGAGAAGATCTGGCGCTGCGCTTCGCGATCCGACAGCGCCTGCGCCTCCTCCGGCGTCATCAGCCCGCTCTCGACGACCTTGCGGCGCATCCGATCCGGGTCGATGCCGCCGCCGTCGTCGCGGATCTCGATGACGACCGAGCTGCCCCGCTGGAAGCTGGTGACGGTGACCGCGCCTCGCGGCGACTTCCCCGCCGCTTTGCGCGCGTCCGCCGGCTCGACGCCGTGGTCGATCGAGTTGCGCAGCATGTGGACGAGGGGATTGACCAGCTCGTCCGCGACGCGCTTGTCGATCTGGGTATCGCCGCCGACGACGCGGAAGTCGATCGGCTTGCCGACGTGCTCGGCGGTGTCGCGAGCGACCCGCTGCAGCCGCCGGAAGACGCTCTCGAGCGGCACCATCCTGAGCTGCAGCACCGCCTCGTGGATGCCGCCGACGACGCTGTCGAGGTCGTAGGCGACGTCGTCGAGGTCGCGCATGACGCGGCCGACGCCTTGCACCTCCTGCCAGCTGGCGTCGAACCGCTGCACCTGCTCGCTGATCCGGTCGATCAGCGCCGGGAGGTGCTCGCAGGCGCCGGCGCCCTCGCCGTGCGCGATCGCCTGCAGCTCAGCGAGGCTCGCGCGGGCCTCGCGCCACGCGAGCCCCATCTCGTCGAGGCGCTGCAGCGGCCGGAGCTGCTGGGTGACCAGCTGGAAGCGCGAGCGCGCGACGACGAGCTCGCCCGTGAGGTTCACCATCCGATCCAGGCGCTCCATGCGCACCCGCACCGTCTCGTTGTTCTCGGCGCCGCCGGCCCCCTTGGCCGAGGTGGACGCCTGCTCCGGCTCCGCCGCCGCGCCGCGCGCCGCCGCCTTGACGGGCTCGCTGTCCGCGCCCTCATCGATGCGCTGGAGCTCCTGGACCACCTCTCCGGGCGCGGCGTCCTCGGCGCCGCCGGTCGCGATGGACTGGGTGAGCGCCGTGATCAGGTCGATTGCGTCGAACATGGTCCGGACGATCTCGGTGTCCGGGACCAGGCGCCCCTCGCGGACCTTGCTGAGCACGCTCTCGAGGTGGTGCGTGACCGCGTTCGTAGTCTCGAAGCCGAAGCACGCCGACAGCCCCTTGAGCGAGTGCGCGCTCCGGAACAGGTCGTTGACGCGCTCGGCGGGCCACTCCTCGCCGCTCTCGGCGAGGTCCATCAGGATCGTGTTGAGCTGCTCGAGGTAGTCTTGGGCTTCGCCGAGGTAGTCGGCGATCAGGTCGTCGTTGCCGTTGGTGCTCATCGAGCGCTCTCCTGGTGTCGGGTCTCGGCGCCGGCCCAGAGGCCGGCGCCGCGGGCTGCGGGCTGCGGATCAGATCTGGAACCGGCGGACCAGCTCCTTCATGGCCACCGCCTGCGCCGACAGCTCCTCCGCGGACGCGGCCATGTCGGTCGCGTTGCCCGAGTTGTTCTCGGTGAGCTTGGCGACGTTCTGGATCGCGCGCCCCACCTCCTCGGCGGTCGCCGACTGCTCGTCCGTCGCGCTCGCGATCTGCGAGATCGACTTGGCCGTGCTGGTGACGCCGTCGATGATCTGCTTCAGCGCCTGACCGGTCTCCTCGCTGAGCTTGGTGCCCTCGACGACCCGCTGGGTCGACTCGCGGATCAGCCCGGTGATCTGCTTGGCGGCCTCGCTCGAGCGCTCGGCGAGCTTGCGGACCTCGTCGGCGACGACCGCGAAGCCGAGGCCGTGCTCGCCGGCGCGGGCCGCCTCGATCGCCGCGTTGAGCGCCAGCAGGTTGGTCTGGCTGGCGATCTCGCTGATCACCTGGATGATCTCGGAGATCTGTTCGCTCGAGCGGTTGATCTCCTTCATGGCGGTGATCGAGCGGTCGACGGCCTCGCCGCCGGCCGACGCGCGCCGGCTGGTCTCGTCGGCGATCGAGTTCGCGTCGGACGCGTTGCCAGCGATCATCCGGATGCTCTCGGTCAGCTGGTCGACCGACGCGGTCATCTCCTCGACGGTCGCGGCGTTGGTCTGCGACGCCTCCGAGAGGCTCGACGACGCGTTGCTGATGGTCCCGGCGGAGCCGCTGAACTGCTCGGCGCCCTCCTTGATCTGCACGATGATCGACCGCAGGTCGGTGATCATCGTCTGGAGGCCCTCACCGAGCTGCCCGATCGGGTCGCTGCCCGAGACCTCGTGCGTCGTGGTGAGGTCGCCCTTGGCGGCGTCCTCGACGACGTGCAGGAGCGTGTCGACCTTCTCGCGCAGGCTCTGCGCCGCCTCGGCCTCGGCCTTCGCGCGGTCCTGGATCTCCTGCTCCATGCGCTTCTGGTCGCTGATCACCTCCCAGTTGACCACCGCGCCGGCGAAGCCGCCGTCGGCGTCGAACAGGCCGCTGGCGCTCAGCGAGATCGTCTCGTCGGCGAGCTTGAACTCGGCCGTGTGGTTGCGCCCCTTCAGGGACTGCAGCAGGCGCCGCA
>CAZTQF010000320.1:0-4407 GCA_964615255.1 uncultured candidatus Brocadiaceae bacterium
ATCTTGTCGCGCTCCTTCTGCGGGATCCCTCCGTGCAGGAACAGCACGCGCTGGCCGTAGACGTTCTCGAAGTGGGTCTTGATGAGCGACCCCATCTCCTTGAACTGGGTGAAGATCAGCGAGCGGTCGCCCTCTTCGACGGCCTCCTCGATCATCTGCGAGAGGTAGTCGAGCTTGCCCGAGCGGCTCGGCAGCGAGCTGCCGTCCATCAGGTAGTGCGCGGGGTGGTTGCAGACCTGCTTCAGGCGCAGCAGCGTCGTCAGGATGGCGCCGCGACGTTGGATGCCCTCGCCGGCGTTCTCGACCTCCTGCAGGCCCTTGCGGACGACGGACTCGTAGAGGATCGCCTGCTCCCTGCTGAGGGTCGCGGTGACGATCTGCTCGGTCTTCTCGGGCAGGTCCTGGACGATCTCGGGGTCCGTCTTGAGGCGCCGCAGCACGAACGGCCGCACCAGCCGCGCCAGCGCCGACATGGAGCCCTGGCGACGCTGCTTGACGATCGGGTGCTCGAGCGTCTGCGTGAACTGCGTGCGCGATCCCAACAGGCCCTCGTTGAGGAAGTCCATGATCGACCAGAGGTCGAGCGGGCGGTTCTCGAGCGGCGTGCCGGTGAGCGCCAGGCGGAAGTGGCCCTTGAGGGTGCGCGCGGCCTGGGACTGCCGCGTGGTCGGGTTCTTGATGTTCTGGGCCTCGTCCAGGACGACGCCGTCGAACGTGACCTCCTGCATCAGCTCTTCGTCCCGCTGCAGGAGGTTGTAGCTGGTCAGCACGATGTCGTGCTCGCTGACGACCTGGATGAACGCCTCCGGGGTGTCGGCGCGGCCCTTGCCGTGGTGCAGCGCGACCCGGAGCGACGGCGAGAACTTGTGCAGCTCGCGGCGCCAGTTGCCGAGCACCGAGACCGGGCAGACGATCAGGATCGCGGTCTGGCTGTCGCGCTGCTTGCGCCAGTCGAGCATCACGGTGATCGCCTGGATGGTCTTGCCGAGGCCCATGTCGTCGGCGAGGCACGCACCGAAGCCCTGGTCGACGAGGAAGTGCATCCACGCGTGTCCCCGGCCCTGATACGGGCGCAGCTCGCCGTGGAACTCGACCGGGACGTCACGGCTCTCGACGGCACGCGCCTGCTCGAGGTTCTGCAGCAGGTGCTCGAGGCGCGGCGTGCTGGCGATGGACTCCATCGCGAGGCCGTGCAGGTGCGACGCCCCGCCGAGCCGGAGCCGCAGCGCCTCGAAGAAGCTGATGCGCTCGCCGCCGTCGAGCATGCGCTTCTTGAAGTCCTTGAGCGCCTCGCGGTCCTTGGGCGACAGCAGCACCGGGCGGCGGTCGATGAAGACCAGCGGCGTCTTGGCGTCGACGAGCTGCTCGAACTGCGACGAGTCGAGCTCCTGGTCGCCGATCGCGAGGCTCCACTTGAACTCGAACCACGGCCGCGGGTCGTTGTCCTGTCCCGAGCCCTCGACGATCGCGACGCGCGCGCTGAGCCGCTGCATCGACTCGACGCCCGGCAGCGTGATCTCGAACCCTTCGGACTCGAGCATCGGGATGTGGTCGAGGATCTGGTCGAGCTCCTGCCGGGTGAGACTGGCGCGGCCATCGCTGAGGTTGCGGGCGCGGCGGATGGCCGGCAGCTTCTCGGCGACCCGGTCGAGGGTGTGCTCGACCTTGTGCACGCTCTCCCCAGCGATCTCGTTGCGGAACGGCGAGGCCTGCAGGCGCTGGTGGATGCTCTCGATGGTCTCGGTGTAGTGGATGCCCGGGATCGGGCGGACCAGGATCGACAGCCCCCACGGCGCGCCCTCTTCGAGGGGCTGGTCCGGGACGAGGATCTCCAGCACGGGCGCCATCGGCGTCTGCCAGAACTCGCGGGGGAGCCGCTCCGCGGCCTCACGCCCGGGCGTCGCGCCGGTCGCGGCGGCGTGCTGGTCGAGCGCGTGGCCGAGGAAGCTCACGACCAGGTTGCGCTGCGTGACCGCGTAGACCGGATCGTCCGGCACTGCGAAGCGCGCCGTGCACAGGCTGCCGGGGACGAGGTCGGCGAGCGCCGCCGCGAGCCACTGGGTCTCGGTCGTCCAGAAAGGGATCGACTGGAGCACGCCTTCGGGCGCGGGCGCGAACTCTCCGCGGCGGACCAGCTTGTCGACCAGCTGGCTGGCTGCGGCGAACAGCCGCATGCTCGGCGGCAATTGCGCGGGGTCGAGGCTCGCGAGCCACGGCACGGCGACGCCGAGCGGGACGCCGAGCGCCGGGATCGTCCACAGCGAAGGCGCGATCCGCGAGCGTGAGCGCGACTCCTCGTTCTCGGTGTCGGGGATCGCGGTCAGCGGCCGGAGCGTCGACTCCTCCGTGGGCAAGAGCAGCTGCGCGTCGACGTCGGTGATCTGCGCGCACACCTCGGGCGGGAGCGAGGACCGCAGGTCCTCGACGCCGTCGTCGGACCAAAGCGCGATCCGCGCGTCGGCGGGCTGGCGAGCGTGCAGGTAGGCGGCGTGCAGCTTAGTGACCGCCCTCGATCGTGCTCGGGTGCACCCAGCCCTTGTCGACTGGCGAGCGCGTGATGTGCATCTCGTTGTCGAGCCTGCGCGTGAACAGGTCGGCGAGCGTGAACACGAACAGCAGCGACAGGAACAGGAAGGAGCTCAGGAAGACGATCTTGTTGATCGCCGTGTCCCACTTCACGTGCATGAAGAAGGCGATCACGAGCGAGGCCTTGACCGCCGCGATGCCCATCGCGATCAGCATGTTCGCCGAGCCGAAGTCGAACTGGGCGACGGCGACCGTGATGAACGTCAGGAAGAGCAGCGCCACCAGGACGCTGGAGAACATCGCCGAGCTCGAGACATGGTGGTGGCCCATGTCCAGCTCGCCGTGGGTGTCGTGTGCGTCGGACATCAGGGGACCAGGTAGAGCAGCGGGAACAGGAAGATCCAGATCAGGTCGACGAGGTGCCAGTAGAGGCCGACCAGGTCGACGGGCATGTAGTAGCCCGCGTGGAAGCGGCCCTTCGCGGTCCCGACCATGATCCAGATGATCAGGCCGGCGCCGATCACGACGTGCAGGCCGTGAATGCCGGTCATGGTCAGGTAGATCGCGAAGAACATGTGACCGTGCGGCACGCTCGCCATGACGCCGTCGTGGTCGGTGAACCACGCGAGCTGCCCCGTCCCTTCGTTGTAGGGGTCGAACAGGTGGCCGAACTCGATCAGACCGTGCTCGTTCTTGGCGCTGTACTCGATGTACTTGATGCACATGAAGATCACCGCGCCGAGCACGGTGAGGCCGAGGTAGGTCAGCGTCTTCTTCTTCTGGCTCGTCTGCGCCGAGCGCACGCCCATCGCCATCGTCCACGAGCTGAGCAGCAGCACCGAGGTGTTGAGCGCGCCGAGCTTCCAGTCGAGCTGCTTGCCGCCGAGCACGAACGTCTCGGGGTACATCTCGTGGTAGTAGAAGTAGGCCGCGAAGAGGCCGCCGAAGAGCAGGATTTCCGTGGCGAGGAACAGCCAGAAGCCGAGCTTGCCCGCCTGGAACTCCTGCACCGGCGTGCTGAAGTGGTGCGCCACCTCGTGCGGGACGAACTCCGGCCCTGGGGCCGGGATCGTCACTGCGTGGTGATCATCGTGACTCATTGAGATTCCTGTAGCGAAGAGAGCGGTTGAGTGACGGTGACGCGCAGGTCAGGTCGCGTCGCGCTGCAGCGACTCGTAGTCGAGCGTCGAGTAATCGTAGACCTCGTGGATCACCTTCGGCTCATCGTCGAAGTTGAGGTGCGGCGGCGGGGTCGGGCACTTCCAGTCGAGCGTGACGCCGCCCCACTGGTTCTCCTTGGCCTTCTTGCCGGTGAACAGCGAGGCGACCAGGTAGACCACCATCAGCGCCACGCCGGAGCCGAGGATCATCGCCCCGATCGTCGAGGCCTGGTGGTAGGGCGCATACTCCGGCACGTAGGTCGCGTAGCGGCGCGGCATGCCGCGGCTGCCCATGATGAACTGCGGCAGGAAGGTCGCGTTGAAGCCGACGAAGATCGTCACGGCGGCGATCTTGGCGAGCGTCTCGTTGTACATCTTGCCGAACATCTTCGGCCACCAGTGGTGCAGCCCGGCGAAGAAGGCCAGCGCGATCGAGCCCATCATCACGTAGTGGAAGTGGGCCACGACGAAGTAGGTGTCGTGCAGGTGCAGGTCGACGTTGAGCGCGCCGAGGATCACGCCGGTCAGGCCGCCGATCGCGAAGATGATCAGGAACGCCAGCGTGTAGAGCATCGGCGAGTTCAGCGCGACCGAGCCGCGCCACACGGTCGCGACCCAGCTGAACTCCTTGATGGCCGTCGGGATGGCCACGAAGAAGGTCAAGAAGGAGAACGCGAACATCGCGTAGGTCGACTGACCCGACGTGAACATGTGGTGGCCC
>CAZTQF010000321.1:0-4385 GCA_964615255.1 uncultured candidatus Brocadiaceae bacterium
CGGCCTGATCGTGGCGGCGGTCGCCTGGTGGGGATATGGCAAGTGGTCGGGAACCGAGGCCTTCGCCCAGCTCGGCGGCGGCCGCGTCCCGGCGCCCGAAGCCGACGCGCGCGATGTGCCCAGCGACGTTCCCCGGGCCGCGCCCGACGGCGGCGCGACCGCGCGCATGCAGGACGTGCTCGGCGTCGACGGAGGCGCGGGGGCTGCGGCCGAGGCGCCTGCGCCGTCGGGCGACGTCGGGGCGCTGATCGAGCGGATCAACCGACGAGAGCCTGGAGCGATCGGCGCGGGGTGGCTCGCGCTGGCCGGCGGGCGCGTCGCCGGCGATCGGGCCGCGCTCGTCGACGCGCTGCGCGCCCGCGGAGAGGACTTCGCGTCCAGGCTCGAAGCGCTCGGTCCCCACAACGCCTTCCTGCGCTCGTCCGAGGGCCGCGCGGCGGCCCGCGCGGCGACGGCCGCCGCGATGGCGCTCCCCGACGAGCAGGCCCTCGAAGCCGGCACGGCGCTGATCTATCGCATGGTCTGCGGCCGCATCGAGCGCGGCGACCTCGAGTGGCGCAAGGTCGTCGAGGAGGCGCGGGTGCAGCACCGCGTCCGCGTCGACCGCTGGCTCTGTGACCCTACCAACGTCGCCGGCGCGCGGACCTACACGGTCAAGTCGGGGGACTCGCTGGATCGCATCTCCCGCAGGTTCCGCAAGCAGCAGCTGAAGGTCGAGTCGGGCACGATCGCCGTGCTCAACCGGGTGACCAACCCCAACGCGCTGCACGTCGGCCAGAAGCTGAAGATCCCGGTGGACCCGGTCTCGGCGGTGCTGGAGAAGGACAGCTACGCCCTGATGCTGTTCGTCGGCGACCAGCTGCTGCGGCTCTATTGGGTCGGCCACGGCGCGAACGATCACACGCCGGTGACCGAGTTCGAGGTGATCGCCAAGCACGCGCGCCCCGAGTGGACCGCGCCGAACGGCCAGGTCTATCCCTACGGCCACCCCGAGAACGTCCTGGGCGAGTACTTCGTCAAGTTCGGGCACGCGCAGTACTCGGGCTTCGGGGCCCACGGCACGCCGGACGAAGACACGATCTGCACCCAGTCCTCGATGGGCTGTATCCGGATGTTCGCGCAGGACATCGAGGAGCTCTTCAAGGTGCTGCCCCGGGGCGCGAAGGTCGTCGTGCGCGAGACCGTCGCGGGCTGAGCGGGGTCCCGGCGCGCCTGCGTCAGCCTACCAGCCGTCAGTCCGCCAGCAGGGTGAGCCGTCGCACCTTCCAAGCGTGGAAGAAGGCGACCGACTCGACGTTCTCCACCGGGATCTCGTCGACGCCGAAGTGCGCGACGAGCTGCGGGAGGAGGGCGACCCGGGAGCGATCGCTGTCGGCGTCCACGTCGAGCTCGATCGCGACCGCGCCGTCTGCGCGCTCGAGGCGTCGTCCGACGCGAGCCTCGCGCTGTTCGGGGGAGAGCTCGCGCCCAGGTCTCCGGTAGCGCAGCTCCCAGTAGGTCTGCCGCACCAGGTCGATCCGCAGGCGCTGCCCCTCGACCGCGACGACGACCTGGGCCGAAGCGCCGTCTTCTCCGACGGTGGCCGCCGGCACCTCGGCGAAGCCGGCGACGTGCAGGTAGGGGTAGCGAGCGCGGATCTTGGGCCACGCGAGCTCGACGCTCAGCCCGTCGAGCCCGAGCTGCTCGCGGAGGTCGTCGGCCAGCGCGTCGTAGACGACCTGGGGGTCGTCCCTCCGCAGCGCCTCGAGCAGCGTCCGCGTGGCGAGCTCCGGAGACCGGAACTCGACCGAGACCCAGGGCGTCGCGTCCGGGCCGCACCACGCGCGGGCGACGGTGCAGCAGCCCTGCAGCGGCAGGGTCGCCAGAGAGAGGGCGGCGGCGAGGCGGCGCATGGCGTCATGGTGCGCCGCCCGCAGGCGCGATGCCACCGTCGGTTGCGGCAGGGCGCGCGAGAAGGTCTCGACTTGGGCTGCGAGGCCTTGGTTCGGGAGTTTTCGTATGTCGAGATAGCTATAGTGCCCCGCCGCGCTCGGCGCGGGGGCCTCTCCACCTCGATACGACCATGAACTGCATCCTCCGAACCCTCGGCATCACTGCCCTGACCGCGCTTCCGCTCCTCGGCCAGGAGGCCGCGAAGCCGATCAAGATCGGCGCCCAGGTCAAGGCCGGCGCCAGCTCGCGTCCCGCCGACTTCATCCCGCAGAGCGGCACGACCGGGCTCAAGGCGTCGGGCGGCAACTCGTGGTTCCCCGTGACGGTCCGCGAGCTCGGCACCTACTACGGCTCGGGCGAGGCCGTCGGCCGCTTCGAGTTCACCAACCCGCAGGACACGCCGGTCGACTGGGTCTCGCTGACGCCCAGCTGTCAGTGCGCGCGAGCGGAGATCACGATCGGCGAGCGCGTCTATCGCGTGATCGCCAAGCCCCAGAAGCGGCTGGTGCGCGTCACGCGCGCGGCCGGACAGCCCGAGAAGCTGGAGAACGTCACCAAGATCACGATCGGCCCGAAGGAGACGGGCACGGTCGTGACGCGGCTGGACATGAACAAGATCACGGGCGGCAAGCACGCGACGCTCGACATCCACGGCACCGACCCGGTCGAGCCTCACACGAAGTTGACCTTCCGGGCGACCGGCGCGCAGCTGTTCTCGGTGTCGCCCAAGGAGGTCAACCTCAACAAGATGACCTGGAACGAGACCCGCGAGTTCACCGTCACGGTCTCCTCCCGGATGGAGAAGGAGTGGGAGATCCTCTCGGTGGACAAGCCCTCGGACGCCTTCGACGTCGAGTGGGAGAAGGTCATGAACGGGGACTACACCGCCTACCGCATCAGCGGCAAGTACGGCCCGGTTAGCTCCGAGGTGGCGGGCGGCGGGATGCTGAAGTTCCGCACCAACATGAAGAACGGCGCGTCGTTCAGCGTGCGCGTGCTGGCGTTCGTGCAGGGGCCGCTCGACGTGAAGCCTGGCGGGTTCCTCACGCTGGGGCTGATCCGTAAGGGCAAGTCGGTCAAGAAGTCGATCACGTTCACGCCGAACGACGGGACGGCCCTCGAGGCGACGTCGCTGACCTTCGAGAAGATGACCCTCAAGCCCGAGTTCGTCACCGCGACGCAGCGCAAGGACGGCGACAAGCTGGTGGTCGACCTCGAGGTCGCGGACAACGCCCCCAAGGGCCTCGTGAAGGGCGAGCTGGTCGTCAAGCTGAACCACCCGCTGGTGGCCGAGAAGCGGATCATGTTCAACGGCTTCGTCCGCTAGGTCGGGCGACAGGGCGCTTCCCCCCAGCTGAGGGGGAGCTGGACGGGGAGGGAGGGCGCGCGCCCTTCCTCCCCGTTTGCGTTGCAGCTATTGTCCCGCCGCACGCCTGGCACGCCCATGGGCCGACACGACCTCCCCAGCGCTTTCTCCGACGACGAGCTGCGCGCGTTCATGAAGGCCATCCTGGCCGACGTGCACGCGCTCGAGCGGATGCTCGACGAGGACCGCTTCGAGACCGGCATCCGGCGCATCGGCGCCGAGCAGGAGATGTTCCTGCTCGACCGCGCGGGCCGCGCCTGGAACGGCGCCGAGCAGATGATGAACGCGCTCTCCCACGAGCAGTTCACCTACGAGCTCGCGCAGTTCAATCTGGAGTGCAACCTCAAGCCGCAGGTGTTCGGCGGCCGGTGCCTGTCGACGATGGAGGCCGAGCTCGTCGGCCTGCTCGAGCTGGCGCGGCGCGCGGCGCACGACCAGGGTGGCGGGATCGTGCTGAGCGGCATCCTGCCGACGCTGCGCCGCAGCGACCTGTCGCTCGACTCGATGGTCCAGAACCCGCGCTACCTGGCGCTCAACAACGCCATGGCGCAGCTGCGCGGCGGCGACTTCGAGTTCCGCATCAAGGGCGTCGACGAGCTCGAGATGACGCACGACAACGTCATGCTCGAGTCGTGCAACGCCAGCTTCCAGGTGCACTTCCAGGTCGGGCCCAAGGAGTTCGCCAAGCTCTACAACACGGCGCAGGCGATCACCGCGCCGGTGCTCGCGGCCTCGACGAACTCGCCCGTGCTGCTCGGCCGACGGCTCTGGCGGGAGACCCGCGTGGCGTTGTTCCAGCAGTCGGTGGACTCGCGCTCGGCAGCGCACCAGCTGCGCGGGCGGAGACCGCGCGTCGACTTCGGCGACGGCTGGGTCCGCGACTCCGTGCTCGAGATCTTCCGCGAGGACATCGCGCGCTTCCGCGTGATGCTCGCGAGCGACCTCGACGAGGACCCCGCCGCGGTGCTCGATCGCGGCGGCGTGCCGGACATGACCGCGCTGCGGCTGCACAACGGCACCGTCTACCGCTGGAACCGCGCGTGCTACGGCATCAGCGACGGCAAGCCGCACCTGCGCATCGAGGCGC
>CAZTQF010000322.1:0-4381 GCA_964615255.1 uncultured candidatus Brocadiaceae bacterium
CTCCTGCCGTGTGCGTTGATCGCGCAGTCGGACCTCGAGGGGCGCCTCGACGCGGTCAAGGAGTTCCGCCGCTACTTCAAGAAGGCCAAGGAAGAAGCGCTCCAGGTCGAGGCCGTGATGACCCTCAAAGGCAACGAGTGCGAGGCGGCCGCGGCCGCGCTGGTGCCGCTGCTCCAGCACAAGTCCGCGGCCGTGCGAGAGAGCGCGCTGGGCGTGCTCGCGACCTACCGTGCGGCGGAGACGTTCGCGCCGTGGATCGAGGAGCTGCCCAAGGAGAAGGACGCTCGCAAAGCCTCTACGACCATCATGCTGGTGGGGCGCGCCCAGCTCCGGGCTGCGGTCCCGGCGATCGAGGCGTATGTCCAGGGGGCCCGCAAGCTGGACGGCGGCGTCAAGTACGAGGTCGCGCGGGCGCTCGCCGCGATCGGCGTCCCCGGTGAGGCTGGCCTGCTCGGCGGCCTGCTCACCGACGCCGACGCGCCGGTGCGGATGGCCGCCTGCGACGCGGTCACCAAGCTCAAGCTCAGAGAGTTCGGCGACGTGGTCACCGGCCTGCTCGCAGACGACGCCTGGCAGGTCCAGACCGCGGCGATCGAGGCGGTCGCGACGCTCAGGCCGCAGGCCGCGGTGCAGCCCCTCATCGACCTGATGCGCTCGTCCGGGCGGCTGCAGACCGAGTGCGCGGACGCGCTGTTCCGGATCACGGCGCTGGACTTCGGCGTCGACCCCGACCGTTGGCAGCAGCAGTGGAGCAAGCTGATGACGATCGAAGGCTGGCGGATCCCGACCGACGAAGAGCTCGCGCAGAAGGCCGCCAGCCGCAAGAAGTACGACGCGTTCTACGGGCGCAAGGAGAACACCAACTCGTTCGCTGGCATCCCGACGACCTCGACGAACGTGCTCTTCGTCATCGACGTCTCCGGATCGATGGACGACCTGGTCGTCGAGGTCGACAAGTTTCGCGACTACCGCGATCGCCGCCGCTTCACGATCGTGCAGACCGAGCTGCTGAACACGATCGAGAGCCTCTCGGCGAACACCAACTTCAACATCGTCGCGTTCGCGACCGACCTGAACCCGTGGAAGAAGCGGCTCGTGCCTGCGAACGTCGTCAACCGGGACTCGGCCAAGCAGTTCGTGCAGCGCCTGAAGCCGCTGGGCGGCTCCGAGGCGCAAGAGCTGGCGGCTTCGGGGCTCGGCGGCAGCGCGAACCTCGCCGCGGGCAAGACCAACACGCTCAAGGCGCTGCTCTACGGCTTCGGCGTCGATCCGGAGAAGCCGGCGCGCAAGGCGTCGGTGACGGGCTTCGACAAGAAGGTCGTCAAGGCCAAGCGCCCGCTCGACACGATCTACTTCTTGAGCGACGGGCGGCCGTCGGTGGGGACCCGCATCGAGCCGATGGAGATCCTCGCCGAGGTGCGTCAGCACAACGAGCTGTTCCGGATCGTGATCCACACGATCGCGATCGGGGACTTCCAGAAGGCCTTCCTGGAGCAGCTGGCGCGCGAGAACAACGGCGTGTTCGTGGACCTGGGGCGCTGAGGCGCGCCTCAGTCGAGGCCTTCGTCGCCGCGCAGGGTCCCGCGCGGGCGCAGCCACAGCGCGACCGCGGTGGCGAGCGCGCCGGCGCCGGCGGTCGTGAACAGCACGCGGGCCAGCCCTTCGTCTTCCTGGAGCCGGAAGAGCAGCACGTTGGCGACCGCGTAGACGGCGCGCGCGCCGAGCGAGAGGACGGACAGGACCGTCGTGCGGGCGTGCGAGCCGATGCGGTGGTTGACGAACTCGTGCACCAGCGACCAGTGCATCGCGAACGGCACCTGCTGCACGAAGAACATCGCGACGCCCAGCCAGCACAGCCAGGCCATCCCCTCGCCCGCGTCGGCGGCGCGGCGCTCCACGGCCATCACGAGGAGCGACGCGCAGAGCAGCAGCGGCATGCCCCAGAACAGCGGCCGGCGACCCCAGCGCCTCACCAGCGCCGGCACCTTGGAGCTCAAGGGAGCGGCGAACAGGTTGAGCACGGCGAAGATCACGCCGACGAGCGCCGCGTTCGCGAACAGCGGCTCGATCGCGCTGGTCGCCTTCAGGTAGGGCTGGTAGTTGTGGAACGGGAAGCGCAGCAGGGTGAACAGCACGACCCAGTAGAGCAGCAGCCACCGCACCGCGGGCGCCTTCAGCTCCCTCTGCGCGTGCGCGAGGAACGGCCCGCGAGGCTTCGCAGGGGTGGGCTCGCCGCGCTCTCGGAGTCGGAACGCGAACAGGGCAGCGGTCCCGTTGAGCCCGGCCGTCAGCAGGATCGCGGGGACATAGGCTGCGCCGTCGGGGGCGCCGAAGCGCACCACGACGCCACCTAGCAGGAACGCCGCGCCGGTGCCGTAGAGCCTGCGGGCGTGGATCCGGCTCTCCTCGGCGAGGTAGCGATGCTGTTGGCCGTGCTCCTTCAGGGTCTCGTAGAGCGCGACGGTCGGCGGCCCCGACAGCACGGAGTGGCCCAGGCCCAGCAACACCTCGCCCAGCAGAAATCCTGGGTAGGCGTGCCAGCACACGAACGTCACGAAGCCCGCTGCCAGCAGGCAGGGACCCAAGACCAGCATCTTGCGGGCACCGACCCGGTCGGCGAGCACCCCGGTGGGGACCTCGGCGACGAACATGGTCGCGTAGTAGGCGGTCAGCACCTCGCCGTACTCGGCGGCGTCGATCCCGTGGTCCGTGAAGAACAGGAACAGGAACGGGACGCAGGCGAACGGATAGGTGACCAGCGCGTAGCTGCGCAGCCAGGCGAGCTGTCGTTCGAGGTCCAAGCTCTTGGAGCGTCGCGCGTGCCGTGCCTGGTTGCAATCGCGCAGAGCGAGCGAGAACGTGTCGCCGTGAAGCGGCGAGTTGGGCTCCTGGCGTGGTGGCTGGCGCTCCTCGGCAGCTGTGCGTCTATCCGAGACCACCGGGACGCGACCGAGCGCCGCTGGGCGGTCGACGTGCTGCTCGGCGCCGAGTCCGGCGCGCAGCGCAGCGGCGTCGTGCGCTGGCAGCGGTCGGTCCGGTTCCTCGTGGTCGACGCCGGCCCGCGACTCACCCGGGCCGTCGACGAGGCCTTCTCCCAGCTCCGCGCGGCGCTCGCAGGGCTGCACGAGCTCTCGCTCGAGCACGTCGGCAGCAGCGACGTCCGCATCGGTCGACGCGGCTACGTGACCGTGTTCGGCGTCGCGCCGGGCGAAGCCGGGCCGCTGGCCGCAGCGCACGGGGCGACGCCGCCCGGCCGCGGCGCGGACGGTTGGTTCACGATCTCGTGGAACGGCGCCTTCGAGCTGACCCGGGCGTTGGTGTTCATTGACCCCGCGCTAGAGCTTAGGTGGCTGCGCCACACGGCCCTCGAGGAGCTCTACCAGGCGCTCGGTCCGAGCAACGACTCGGGCCTCGTGCGGGATTCCCTGCTCTACGAACGGACCGACGACTTCGGCTCGCACCAGCGCCTGGCGAGGGTCGACGTCGAGGTGCTGCAGCTGCTCTACCGGGAGCTCGCGCCTGGCGCGGGCGAGCGCGCGATCCGAGCGGCGATGAACCGCTCGTGGCGGTTCGCCAACCCCTGAGGCCGCCAGCTTGTATTCACGCCGGGCAAGTGCATCCTGACGGCTGATGGCGCGCGCCGACTTCCGCAGTGACACCATGACCGCGCCGTGTCCGGCGATGCGCGCGGCGATGGCCGAGGCGCAGGTCGGGGATGACGTGTGGGGCGAGGACCCGACGGTCCGAGCCCTCGAGGAGCAGGCCGCGGACACGCTCGGCAAGCCGAGCGCGCTGTTCCTGCCGTCCGGCACCATGGCGAACCAGGTCGCGATCCATGTCCACTGCCGGCCGGGCGACGAGCTGATCTGCGAGGAGCGCAGCCACGTGTTCTTCTACGAGGGCGGCGCGGTGGCGCGGCTCTCCGGGACGCAGGTGCGCACGCTGTCGGCCGCCGACGGGTTCCCGACGCCGGATCAAGTGCTGGCTGCGTGTCGCGAGGACGACCCGCACTACCCTCGCTCAAGGCTCCTGGTGCTGGAGAACACGCACAACATGGCGGGCGGCCGCGTCGCCGACGCCGCGCGCATCGCGGCGCTCGCGCAGGCCGCGCGCAGCCGGGGGCTGCGCGTGCACATAGACGGCGCCCGGCTGATGAACGCCGCGGTCGCGCTCGGCGTCCCTGCAAAGGCGCTCGTCGCCGCGGCTGACACGACCACGCTGTGCTTGAGCAAGGGTCTCGGCGCGCCGGTCGGCTCGGTGTTGGCCGGCTCCGAGGACTTCATCCGCGAGGCGCGGCGCGCCCGCAAGGCGTTCGGCGGCGGCATGCGGCAAGCCGGCGTGCTCGCTGCGGCAGGACAGATCGCGTTGTCAGAGGGCCCTG
>CAZTQF010000323.1:0-4375 GCA_964615255.1 uncultured candidatus Brocadiaceae bacterium
GGGCGAGCGGCCCGAGGAGGTAGCGCGCGAGGTCGACGCTGTGGCAGCCGTTGTCGACCAGCACGCCGCCGCCGCTGACCTCTGGGCGGCTGTTCCAGCGCTGCGTCATGTCGACGTGTGAGCAGAAGACGTTCTCGTAGAGCACGACGTCGCCGCAGACGCCCTGGTCGAGCAGCCGGCGCGCTTGCTGCACGTCGGGGGTGAACCGGAACTTGCTGCCCATCATCAGCTGACGGCCCGCAGCGGCGGCCCCGTCGAGCATGCGGTCGGCGGCGGCGAGCGTCGGCGCCAGCGGCTTCTCGCAGAGCACGTGCGCGCCGCGCTCGAGCAGCGCGAGGCTGAGGGCTTCGTGGGTGTTCGGCGGGGTGAGCACGAGCGCGGCGTCGCAGCGTCCGAGCTCGGAGAGGTCCGCGCAGGCCGGCGCGCCCGCCCGCGCCGCGAGGCGCGCAGCGGCCGCCGGGTCGGGGTCCACGACCGCGACCAGCGCAGCGCCCGGGACGTCGCGCATGGCGTCGCAGTAGGCCTCGGCGATGCCGCCGCAGCCGATCATCGCGACGGCGAGGTCAGCCACGCGTCAGCTCCCGGTGCGCCGAGCGGACCTGGTCGACCACGAACGCCACGTGGTGGCGTCGGTAGCGCTCGTTGACCGGCAGCACGACCACCTGGTTCAGTCCCTGCACCGCGCCGGGGTAGTCCACGCGATCGAAGAGCGGGCCTCGTCGAGCGCCTCTTGGATTGGCGGTCAGCGGCAGCGAGCTGACGGGGTGGTCGCGCCAGCGCTCGAAGACCTCGCACTCGAAGGCGGGCTTTTGGACGTAGCGCGGCGCGCACGCGACGCCGAGCGCACGCATCCGAGCGCCGAGCTCGACCGCGCCGCCGCAGACGACCTGGTCGTCGACCAAGAACGGCCACTTCCAGTAGGCGTGCTCGCCGCCCTCGGGGTCGTCAGGACAGCGGATCCCGTCGAGGTCCGACAGCCCCGCGGCGAGCTCGCGGGCCACCATCCGCCGGACCGCGATCGCCTCGTCGAGCTTGGGCAGCTGGCCGCAGGCGACCGCGCCCTGGAGCTCGGTCATCCGGTAGTTGAGCGCCGGGAAGTAGTGGTCGGGCTTCTCGTCGCCGTAGCCGAAGGCCTTGTTGACGTAGAGGAACACCTGCCGCGCGACCTCGTCGTCGTCGGTGCAGACGATCCCACCTTCTCCGGTGGTGATGTGCTTGCCCTGCTGGAGCGAGAACGCGGCGACGCGGCCGAACGTGCCCGCGGCGCGCCCTGTATGGGTCGCGCCGAAGGCCTGCGCGGCGTCTTCGATCACCGGCAGACCTCTCTCACGGGCCAGCGCGAGGATCGGGTCCATATCGCAGACGCGGCCGAACAGGTGGGTGACCACGATCGCGCGGCTGCGCGCGGTGAGCTGGGCGCGGATCGTCTCGGCGGTCACGTTCAGCGTGGTCGGGTCGACGTCGGCGAAGACCGGGACGGCGCCCTCGTACCAGATCGGGGTGAGCGCGCCCATGTCCGTGATGGGGGTCGTGAGGACCTCGTCGCCGGCCGAGAGCTTCAGCGCCGCCAGCGCGCAGTGCACAGCGGCCGAGCCGCTGGCACATGCGATCGCGTGCTTCACCCCGAGCCAGTCTGCGAAGGCCTGCTCGAAGCGGTGCACGAAGGTCCCGCGCGTCGAGTTGAGCGTGCCCGCGCGGAGCACGGACCGCAGCGCGCGAAGCTCGGCCTCGTCGAAGGTGCGCCCGGTCGCGTTGGCCTCCGACGGCAGCGTGACGCGCTCGGAGCGCGGCGGCGACGTCGGCGAGGCGGGGGTCGTCCAGCGAAGGAGCGCGTCGGCGATCGCCTCCGCGGCGCATGCCTCCCCAGGGGGCGAAGAAGAAGGTTCGCGACGCTGCTGGAGCGCGCCGTGCAGCTCCGCCGGATCCTCGGCGACCGCGACGCGTCCGGACGAGAGCAGGTCGGCGCGGGCGCCCGCGGGCGCGAGCACGACGCACGGACGGCCCGCCGCATCGGCGAACTCCTGATAGCCGAGGCTGTCGGTCACGATGACGTCGGCGGCGCGCGCGCGCTGGACCTGCTGCTCCGGCGGGTCTGCCGGCCTCGCGACCTGCAGGTCCAGCTCGAGCGCGGCGCACACTTCGCCGACTTGCGCCTCCAGGACGTCGCTGACGGCGTGCTCGCAGGCGAGCCAAACGTGCTTGCCTGAGCCGCGCGCCTGCTCGGGCCACGCCGCGAGCGCGTCGCGCGTCAGCGACCCGACGATCGTGACGAGGTCTTCGTCGACGCCTTCTTGCGCCAGCACCGCCCGCTCTCGGTCGCTGCGCACGCACCAGCGATCGGCCGCGTGGTCGGCGAGGCGCCGGCCCCGGTCACGGACATCGCCGGCGCGGTCGCCCGCTTCCAGCCGCACGCAGCGGATGTCGGCGCGGTGGGCTACGTCGCCGAGCGCCTGCGCGAAGGCGCCCGCGCCGAGCGACACGACGACGTCGGGCGTGAGTTCGTTCACGGTCTTTGCGGCGTGGGCAGCGGCGTCGGCGAGGCTCTCGCTCCCGCGCGCCTCCGCGAGCATGACCTCGACGTCGGGCAGCCCGAGCGCGGCGGCGTGGCCCAGGGCGTCGGCGCCGCCGACCATCGCCACCCGCACGTCGGCGTGCCGACGGAGCAGGCAGCGGACCAGAGGTGCCGCCAAGAAGGCGTCGTGGCACGAGGCCAGCCCGATCAGGATCCCAGCCAAGCCGTACCTAGCCCGGTCCAGGGCGCTGGTTGATCCGAACGGCCACGTGGCTGAGCAGGTCGTTGATGCCCTTCTCGATGCGGTTCACGTTGGCGACGTTGTCAACGACGACCGCCTTCTTCGACGTCATCGGGTTGAAGATCAAGCGCCCGCTGCGCAGCAGCGCGTACTCGGCGACGTCGTAGATCTCCTTGTTCATCTCGAGCCCCTCGGTCGACCACCGCTGCACGTCGCCCAGGTAGCCGTGGTGGTGCAGGATCTCGCGCGCGTTGACCTCGTAGTAGTGGAAGCGGCTGTTGATGAAGACCACCAGGAGCAGCAGGCCGAGCCCCCCGCTCATGAAGCCGTAGAAGCCGCTGTTGCACTCGATGTGGATCCTGCCCAGCAGCCGACCCATGTAGCCCGTCAGGTCGAGCCAGAAGACCAGCACGATCAGCAGCGCGATCCCGAACACCATGACGATCGACCAGATCCGCGAGAAGTCGAACGAGAACACCAGGATGTTGATCAGGAACACCAGCATCCAGGTGTTGCCCAGCGTTTCCGGGGCGATGCCGATATTCAGCCAGCTCAGCAGGAAGAACACGGTCGACAGCGCGAAGGTCGGGTAGAGGAACACGACCTTCGGCCAGGGCCGGATGATCACGCTCTCGGCCGGCCGGTTGGCGGGCTGGACTTCGGCCGCGGAAGGACTGGAGGAAGAGGAGGCGGAGTCGCTCATGGCAGGTAGGCGTCAGGGAAGCAGTCGTGGGCTGCCTCCTACGTCGCGGCGGGCCGAAGATTGTGGAGCCGCGCCGCCCGTACCGCCAGGATCTAGCGGTCGAGGGCGCGGATGACACGGTCGGGCGAAGATCCCGCGGACCGCGTCGCGAGATTTTGGGTCACAGGATCGAGGGGTGGCCTTTCCTCCTGACACCGGCTTCGGGAAAAAGGCGGAAGTCTTCTCGAGGTCTCCCCTGGGAGGCCTCCATTAGCCTGTTGAGGATGGCCGGCCTCGCGATGACAAGTGCGGACGAAGACCGCCTGCAAGAACTCCTCGCCGAGCTCCGGGCCCTTCGGTCGGAGCAAACCCAGGGAAACGTCGAGGCGCTCGTGCAGAAGCTGCGGCGCATCGCGAGGCGCTACCTGCCGGGCCAAAGCGCGCTGCGGAGCGGGCTGGACTCGGAGGACCTGGCGCACGAAGGCCTGCTGCAGCTCATCCGGCGGGTCGACGACTTCCGTGGTTCGACCATGGCAGAGTTCCTGGCGTTCGCCAAGGCAGTCGTGGGCCAGCAGGCGATCCGGCAAGCCCGGTGGCAATCCGTCCGCCGACGCGAGCTGCGCGCGCCCGCGCGCTCTTCCGACCACGCCTTACATACGCGCACGCCGAGCGCGGATGCCAGCCATGAGGAGGACAAACGGCGGCTGAAGCAGCTGCTCGGGACCCTCACGGACAACCAGCGCAGCGTGCTGGAGCAGCGGCTGAACGGCCTGAGCAACGCCGAGATCGCCGCCACTCTCGGGTTGCGTGAGGACGTGGTCCGTAAGCGGCTCTCGCGCGCGCTGAAGGCGCTCAAGGAGAAGTGGTGAGCACCGACGAGCCGGAAGCCGGAGATCCTGGCGCGTCCTCGAGCGGCGACAACGAGCTGCTCGACGAGTTC
>CAZTQF010000324.1:0-4373 GCA_964615255.1 uncultured candidatus Brocadiaceae bacterium
TAGGCCGCGTTGGGCGACGTGCCGACGGTGGGCGACACGAAGCTGTGGATGCGGTTGCTGCTCCGCTCGTAGAAGTAGACCATCATCGGGTACTTCTTCTGCGGGTCGAAGCCGTCGGGCTTGACGAGGTAGCCCTTCAGCTCGGTGCCGTCGTCCGAGCGCCAGTGCACCAGCTCGGCCTCGCCCCAGCGGACCTCGCGGCGGAGCGGGCAGCCGTCGGTCAGCTTCTTGGCGCCGCCGAACGCCAGGTCCGACGTCCACACGTCGGGGAACTGGTCGAAGCGACTGAACGTCATGAACAGCCGGTCGGCGTCCTTCGGTCGCGAGACGCCGCGCAGGCTGGCGTCCTTCATCACGACCTTCTTGGGCTTGGAGACGCCGTCGATGGTGTCGGTGTAGTAGCCGGTGGCGTAGGTGTTGGTGTCGGTCGCGCTGAGCACCAGCTCGTTGTGCAGCCAGCGCCGCTCCTCTTTGTCGTCGCGCTCGGCGTCCGGGCGCAGGTCCACGCTGCTGTTGCGGAACGTGATGCCGCTGGCGCGGCCGAGGCCGTCGGTGAC
This sequence comes from uncultured candidatus Brocadiaceae bacterium, assembly GCA_964615255.1. GTDB lineage: Bacteria > Planctomycetota > UBA1135 > UBA1135 > UBA2386. The sequence goes on from CAZTQF010000324.1 coordinate 558, forward strand.
GCAGCGGAACTTGCCCGTCTGCGGGTTGACCGCCCAGATGTCGAACTCGTCGTTGAGCAGCACCTCGGCGTCGTTCTCGGTCCAGCCGGTCACGCCGTGGGCGCGGTGCGGCTCGGGGCGGTCGTCCTGCTCGCGGTCGAACGCCACCGGGATCCCCGACGTCAGGTTGCGCGTCGTGCCCTTGTGCACGTCGTAGCAGTGCCAGTGGTAGTCGCGGTGATCGAACCACACGACGTAGTTGCCGCCGGTCGAGCGGCTGACGCTGCCGCGCAGGCCCTTGACGATCTCCGTGCGGCTGCCGTCGACCGTGTTGACGACGTAGTGGTCGCTGTAGCGGCCGTCCCACGTCACCATCATCTCGTAGGGCTCGCTGTCGCTGAGCAGCGCGCGCGCGCCGTCGTCGGTCAGCAGCGAGACGCGCGGGTTGGTCGGCGTGCCGAGCACGACCGCGCGGTCGACGTCCATGTGCAACGCCGCGGTCAGCGACGCCTTGCGCGGGTCGCTGCGCTTGGCCTGCATGGTCTGCAGCAGGCCGTCCTTGTAGTGCCACAGGTCGAGGTTGACCTCGTCTTCGCTGAGGATCTTCGGCAGGTCCTCGAGCTCGGGCTGGCGGAGGCTGAACATCAGCACCGAGCCGTCGCGCGAGAAGCTCATGCCCGACGAGCTCAGCTTGTGGTCGGCGGGGACGCCGGTCGTGTCCTTGGTCAGGATCCGTCGCGCCGGCTTCTCGTCGAACTTCCAGAGGTAGACCTCACGCTCGGCCTCCTTCTCGCCGAACGTGCGCAGGTCGCTCGTGAACGCGAGCTGCGCGTCGGCCTCGTCGGTCGTCATGCCCGACACGTTGCTGTAGCCGGCGAGCACGTGCACGGTCGCGCCGGTGGCCAACTCGCGCGCGTGCAGGCCCTGCTCGACGCCGTCCTGGTCCTTCTTGGTGCCGACGACGTAGTAGAGCCACTTGCCGTCGGCGAGGGTGCCGTAGCTGCGGACGTGCTCGATGGCCTCGTCCTTGCCGGTGGCGAGGTCGCGGATGACCAGCTTGGTGCCGTCGGTGCGCTTGCTGCCGGACGACGAGCCGCTGTCTTCGCCGCCGCCGCCGCCGCCGCGGCGTCCGCCTTGGCCCCGCATCCCGCGGCCTTGACCGCCGCGGCGGCCCCGGCGCGCGCGCGTCGGCGCAGCGGGCGTCTCCTCGGCCTTGGCCTCTTCCTTCTCCTTGCCCGCTTCGGCCTTCTTGCCGTCGTCGTCCTTCTTCTCTTCCTTCTTCTCCTCGGGCTTCTCGAAGTGGATGAGCATCAGGTCGCTGTCGTCGACCAGGCGGTAGCCCTTGACGTTCTCGAGCTTGGCGACGTCTCCGGTCGTCAGGTCGAGCACGTGGACGCGCTTGGTCAGCGCCTTGGCCTCCTTCTCGGCGGCCTTCTCCGCTTCGCTCTTCTCTTCTTTCTTGGCCGCCGGCTTCTTCGCGCTCTTCTCTTCGGGCTCGGACAGGCCGAGGAAGCTGCGGACCTCGCCGAGCGAGGCGCCGCGCTGCTCCATCATGCGGCGGGCCATGCGCTCGGGCATGCCGCGCTCCTTGAGCGCCTCCTTGATGTCGGGCGGCAGCTCTTCGCTGCCCTCCGCTTCCTTGCTGCTCTCCTTCTCTTCTTTCTTGGCGTGCAGCTTCTCGAGCTTCTTCTGGCGCTCCTCGACCGACGACTTGCCGATCTTGTAGAAGGCGAGCTTGTTGTCGTTGGAGAACTGCAGGCCGCTGCCGAGCGGCACCTCGTACTTCTTGTCGCCGTCGACCTGCTGGATGTAGAGCGTGGCGTCGCCGACCCGCGGACGGATCGAGTACGCCATCCACTTGCCGTCGTGGCTGTAGGTCGTGCCGCTCAGCGACGTCCACGCGTCGTAGTCGTCGTGGGTCACGGCCCGCTTGGCGGACTGGGCGAGGATCGAGTCGGTCGTGGCGAGCGGCGCGAGCAGCGCGGCGAGCGCCAGCGACGTACGGAGAGCGCCTCGGCGGAGGTTCTGCGTCATGTCAGCTGTCAGGGGTCTCTGGAGGGAGGGAGAACCCTAAGGCTATCGACAGTGCGCCCCCGACATCTAGAGCGCGCACGACCAGGAGGTAACGAGGAGGTCGCATGTCGCGCCGGCGCAACGCGGCGCGAGCGCTGGCACATGGTACGCCCGGCAGGATTCGAACCTGCGACCTCCGCTTTAGGAAAGCGATGCTCTATCCAGCTGAGCTACGGGCGCGCGGGTCGGAATCCTAACGAGGGCGCCTCGACTTCCCAGCGTTCCGTGCGCGAGCTCGTGCACGCTGCAAAAGCAGGATGACTTTGACGCGGCGAGCGCCTATCACTCCACCTGGGGAGGGCCGTGATTTGTCATGACCCTGATCCCTAGCCAGCGCGAGAGGCGCCAGTCGAAGAGGCCGCGCGCGCTCCTGATCGCCGAGTCCTGCAACCCGGACGGCGCCAGCGTCCCGCTCGAGGGGTGGTCGCACGCGAACGCGCTGCGCGAGCTCGCTGACGCGCACCTGATCACGCACCCTCGCAACCGCGACGCGATCGTAGCGCGCGGTCTCGTCGAGGGCAGGGACTTCACGCTGGTCGACAACGAGCACGTCGCGCGGCCGCTCCACCGGCTCGCGAACCTGCTGCGCGGCGGCGCAGGGAAGGGCTGGACGACCGTGATGGCGTTCCAGTGGCCTGCCTACTGGGAGTTCGAGCGGCTGGTCTGGAAGCAGTTCGGCGCCGCGATCGAGGAGGGCTCCTACGACGTCGTGCACCGTATCACGCCGCTGAGCCCGACGATCCCGAGCCGGCTCGCGACGCGCTGCAAGAAGGTCGGTGTCCCGTTCGTGCTCGGGCCGCTCAACGGCGGCGTGCCGTGGCCACGCGGCTACGGCGATCGCCGGCGCGCCGAGCGAGAGTGGCTGAGCTACGTGCGCGGCGCATACCGGCTCCTGCCTGGCTACCGAAGCACCTGCCGCGACGCGGCGGCGTTCGTGATCGGCTCCGAGGACACCCTCCGACTGACCGACGCGCGCTGTCGTGACCGGTGCGTCTACATCCCGGAGAACGGGATCGAGCCGGCGCGGTTCGAGAAGCGGCGGGCTCGCCGCGCTGCGCGGCCGCTGCGGTGCGTGTTCCTCGGGCGGCTCGTCCCGTACAAGGGCGCCGACCTGCTGCTCGAGGCGTGCGCGGAGTTCTTGCAGCGGGGCGAGCTGGAGCTGCGCATCGTCGGGGACGGACCCCAGCGGGTGGAGCTCGAGGCCATGATCCGAGAGCGCGGCCTCGAGGACCGCGTCGACCTCGTGGGGTGGGTGGCGCACGAACAGGTGCAGGACGTGCTCGTCGACAGCGACTTCCTGGCGCTGCCGAGCATCCGCGAGTTCGGCGGCGGCGTCGTGCTCGAGGCGATGGCGTTGGGTCTGCCCGCCGTCGTCGTCGGCTACGGCGGTCCCGGTGAGCTGGTCACCGACGCGACGGGGCTGCGGATCCCGATCGGCAGGCCTGCCGAGCTCGTCGCGGGCTTCCGTGACGCGATCGCGGGGTTGCTGCGTGATCCGGCGCGGATCGACCGGCTCGGGGAGGCCGCGGCGCAGCGCGTCCAGGCGCACTTCACGTGGTCGGCCAAGGCGCGCCAGACGCTCGAGGTCTACCGCTGGGTGATGGGGCAGCGCGACAAGCCCGACTTCGGCATGCCGCTGGCGGACCCGGTCGCCGTGGAGCCGACCCGCGTGCTGCCGGCGATGCCGCCGCGCGCGTCCGGAGCACCTGCCGAGTCGCCGGCGAAGCGGTCGTAGCCGACCTGCGCCCGCGACCTCACTGGTCG
>CAZTQF010000325.1:0-4351 GCA_964615255.1 uncultured candidatus Brocadiaceae bacterium
GCGTGAGCACGGCTACCCGATCGACGCGGTGCCGCACGCCTTCGTGACCGCCGAGGGCTCGTTCGAGGAGGCTGCGGCGCGGGCTTCGGACCGTGCCCGCGCGCTGCTCGCCGCCGCGTCGCGCTGCGAGCGATCGGAGCAGCCGCTCTCGGGGCTCAAGATCGCGCTGCAGTGCGGCGGGTCGGACGCGTTCTCCGGGGTCTCGGGCAACGCGCTCGCGGGGTGGGTGGCCAAGGAGCTGATCCGGCACGGCGGCGCCGCCAACCTCGCCGAGACCGACGAGCTGATCGGGGCCGAGTCGTACGTGCTGCAGAACGTGCGCAGCGGCGAGGTCGCGGCCCGCTTCCTCGAGAAGGTCGAGGTCTTCAAGCAGCGCGCCGTGCGGCACGGCGCGAGCGCCGAGGGCAACCCGTCGGGCGGCAACAACTACCGCGGGCTCTACAACATCGCCCTGAAGTCGCTCGGCGCTGCGCGCAAGAAGCACCCGGACGTCCGCCTCGACGACGTGCTCGACTACGGCCAGCCGATGCCGGCGGGGGGCTACTACTTCATGGACAGCCCTGGCAACGACCTCGAATCGATCGCCGGGCAGGTCGCGAGCGGCTGCAACCTGATCCTGTTCATCACGGGCAACGGCTCGATCACCAACTTCCCGTTCGTGCCGACGCTCAAGTTCGTCACGACGTCAGGGAGGTTCGAGATGCTGGCGGCCGAGATGGACGTCAACGCGGGGCGATACAACGACGGCGAGTCGATGGAGGCGCTCGGCGCCGAGACGTTCGAGCTCGTGCGGAAGGTGGCGTCCGGACAGCGGACCAAGGGCGAGGCCGCCGGGCACGCGCAGGTCTCGATCTGGCGCGAGTGGCGCCAGGCCGACGGCGCCGGCCTCGCGCGGCTCGCGACCGAGGCGCGACCCGACGGAGCGCCGCTCGCGGCGGCGCCGGCGCCGCCGCTGGAGCTGCGCTACGACGCCTTCGACGGCGCTGACAGGCCGCGCGCGGACCGGGTGGGGCTGATCATGCCGACGAGCATCTGCTCAGGGCAAGTCGCCGACCTGATCGCCGCCGACCTCGACGCCCGCGGCGAGCGGCCGCTCGGGCTCACGCGCTTCGTCGCGCTCGCGCACACCGAGGGCTGCGGCGCGGCCAACGCCGACGAGCTCTACCTGGAGACGCTCGCGGGGCACCTGCGTCACCCGTTCACGGTGCGCGCGCTGCTCCTCGAGCACGGGTGCGAGAAGACCCACAACGACGCCGTGCAGCAGTGGCTGCGCGGTCGCGGCGTCGACCCGAGCCGCTTCGGCTACGCGAGCGTGCAGCTCGACGGCGGCATCGAGCGGGTCCGGGCCCGCGCCGCGGCCTGGTTCGCGTCTGCGCTGCAGGACGAGCCCGAGGCGCGCGTCGTACAGGCGACGGCGCGTGACCTGCGCTTCGCTGTGCTCTCGGCGGGAGCCGTCGACGCGGCGGCCGCCGTCGCGCTCGGGAACTTCTGCGCGCGAGCGGTCGCGGCGGGCGGGACCGTGGTCGTCCCCGACAACGACGGGCTCCTGCGCGTCCCGGGCTTCTGCACCGCGCTGTTCGCAGCGGAGCGCTCCCCGACGCTCGCCTACGGCGAATCCGCCGAACGCGCGGGCCTGCACGTGATGCGGACGCCGACGACCGATCGAAGCGAGACGGTCGCGGGCCTGGGCGGCGCGGGCGTCGAGCTGATGGTGGCGCTGGTCGACGGCGCGCTCCTTCAGGCGCACCCGATGGTCCCGATGCTGCAGATCGGTCCGGGCGGGGGGAGCGACCTCGGCGCGCTCGAGGAGGCCGCGTTCGAGCGGCTGGTCTGCGACACGCTGTCTCGGCGCTACGTGCCGCGCGCGGTCGCCGCGGGCAACGTGCGCTTCCAGCTGACGCGCGGCGAGCTGGGGATCTCCCTCTAGCCGGCGCCGCGGCGGCGCTCGCTGGCGCGCTTGAGCACGGCCTTCTCGTCCGCGGTGAGCCCGGTCATCCCGACCTCGGAGACCCGCTCGAGCACCGCGTCGACCTGCTGGTCGAGTTCGCGGTCGCGGCGGTCCTGCGCCGCCGCCCGCTGCGCGGCCTTGGCCTCGCGCCGCCGGGCGAACCAGCCCGGCTGCTGCCCGGCGGCTGCGTCGCTCGCGGCGCCGCGCTTCCACGCGTCGGGGTCCTGCTCCCACGGCTCGCGCCGCGCGGCGCTCTGGTAGACCAGCGCGTGCTTCGCCATGCGCTTCTCCTCGAGCGAGCGCAGGATGCACATCAGGCCGATCACGAACCCGATCGAGCTCTGCAGGTCGGGGCGGGTGAACGACAGCACGACCAGCACGCCGCCGCCGATCATCCCGACGTTGGCCGCCCAGAGCGTCGCGTGGTTGGGGTGCATGCGCATCGACAGCAGCGCGCGCAGCACCCGGCCGCCGTCGAGCGGGAAGATCGGCAGCAGGTTGAAGACCATCAGCGTCAGGTTGGTGACGTTGAGGTACCAGACGGTCCAGCCGTACCACGTGTAGCTGTGCTCGGCGGGCACCAGCCACTCGACCGGCAGGAAGACCGCCAGCCACGCGAGGTGCACGGCGGGCCCTGCCAGCGAGATCCACAGCTCCTCGCGCGGGGTCGATGCGCCCGAGCTCATGTGGGCGAGGCCGCCGAGCGGGCCGAGCGTGATCTGGTCGCTGCGAATGCGGTAGAGCCATCCGCACGCGATGTGGCCCATTTCGTGCGTCCAGATGATCAGGAACAGCAGCACGAAATAGATCGCCGTCAGCAGCAGCGCGAGCCCGCCGCCGAGGCCCGCGAGCCTGCTGAGGAAGATCAGCGGCATCAGCACGAGCGCCGCCCAATACATCCGGACGTGCACCCCGAACCACGTGCCCAGCGAGAAGCTGCTGGTCAGCGCGCGCCAGATCCGGAACAGGGTCGGGTTGGTGCCGTACGGGTCCACGCTGTGAGTCTAGGACACCCCGGCGGGAGCGCGAGGGGGGATCCCTGCGGCGCGCGCGCTCAGTAGGTCGCGCGACCGCCCGAGATGTCGAAGCAGGCGCCGGTCGAGAAGCCGCACTCCGTGCTGGCGAGGTAGTGGACCAACGCGGCGACCTCCTCGGTCTTGCCCGTGCGTCCGACCGGGATCTTGCTGACCATGTAGTCGATCGTCTCCTGGTTGACCTGGTCCAGCATCGGGGTCTGGATGACGGCCGGGGCGACCGAGTTGATACGGATGTCCGTGTCGGCGACCTCCTTGCCGAGCGACTTGGTCATCCCGATCACGGCCGCCTTCGAGGCCGAGTAGGGGCCGAGCTTGGGGTTGCCTTCTTTGCCGGCGATCGACGCGATGTTGACGATGCGCCCGTAGTTCTGCGCGCGCATCGGACGCAGCGCCTCGCGGTTGCAGAGCCACAGCGCGGTCGTGTTGATCTCCATGACGTTGCGCCACTCCTCTGCCGAGGTCTCCCAGGCGAAGGCGTTGCGGCCGACGATCGCGGCGGCGCAGACCAGGATGTGGTAGCCGCCGAGCTTGGCGACGACCTCGTCGGTCATGTCGACGACGGCCTGCTCGTCGGTCAGTTCGATCGGGCACGCGATCGCCTTGCGGCCGCGCGCTTGGATGTCGGCGACGGCGTCCGCAGAGGCCTCGGCGTCGCGGTCAACGATCGCGATGTCGGCGCCGGCGTCTGCCATGCGCTGCGCCGCGGCGAGGCCGATGCCGCGCGCGCCGCCGGTGATCACGGCCACGCGGCCGGAGAGGTCGAAGTGCTTGGTCATGAGAGAGGGAGGATGCGTTGCTCTTGGATCGACGCCTCGACGGCCTCGATGATCCGCTGCGCGTCGTAGGCGTCCTGCAGGCTCGAGAGCGGCGCCTCGCCGCGCCGCACGCAGCGGTCGAGGAAGTGGTGCACGGTCCGCTCCAGGTGGAAGGGATACGCGCTGAACGTGTGGCTGTGGACCTGGGCCTTCTGGTTCTGGACCCAGTCACGGTAGCTGAAGCGGGTGGCGCCCGCGGTGCCGATCACCTTGACCAGGAAGGTCCACGGGTCGCCCGCGTGGTCGTCGGCCGCGAAGCTCGCCTGCAGCTGCGCGATCGCGCCGCGCTTCAGCTGCAGGGTCGCGACCGCGAGGTTCTCCTGGCCGACGGAGCCGTCGTTGATGGTGGCCTTCATCCCTGCGACCGATACCGGCACGCCCGCGAGGTACAGCAGCACGTAGGCGTGGTGCGTCATGATCTGCCGGATCACGCCCGGGTAGCGCGCGGCGACGACCTCGGGGTGGTGGATGTTGTAGAGCACGTGGACCGAGACCAATTCGCCCAGGTCGCCGCGGTCCAGCAGCGCGCGGGTCCGCTCCAGCGCCGGCTC
>CAZTQF010000326.1:0-4340 GCA_964615255.1 uncultured candidatus Brocadiaceae bacterium
TCGAGCAGGGTCTCGAGGCTCGCGGTCTTGTGCCTGGGCAGCCTCACGACGACGTGCGAACCCGGTCGCCCGCCGCCGACGTGCAGCCACAGGTCGTTGCCGTTCGCGAACCGCATGGTCAGCTCGTCGTTCTGGTTGTTGTTGCGGCCGACGTAGATGGGATATCCCTCCGCGGACGCGAAGCGCCGATAGGGCGGCGCTGCCGGTCGTCGGCCCGCCGGCTTGGGCTGCGGACGCGGCAGCAGACCGAGGTCGACCAGGGTGCTGTGCGCCGCGTCGAGGTCGGCGTCGGTCGGCGCGTCGAGCTGGGCCAGCGCGTCCTCGAGGCGGTGCATTTGCCCCTCGGCGAGCTGCAGTCGTTGCTCGGAGACCGCGCGTCCGTCGCTCAGGCGCCGCGCCTTGTCGTAGAGCTGCTCAGCCTGCTGCGTGACGGGCTTGCGCGGGTCGAGCGGGATCGTGCGGGTCCCGTCGCCGTCGGGTGCTGGCACCTCCATGCTGTGCGCGCCGCGCGGCACGCCGTGGGCGTAGGCCAGCATCAGGTCCGCCTGCTCGCGCAGGGCCGCGGTGCGGCCGACGTCGTCGAGCTGACGCCGCAGGCCCTGCACCTTGTGGTGGAGCTTCTTCCGCGCGCGTTCGGCTGCCAGCCGCAGCGTGGTGACGCGCTGCGCCTGCTCCGCCTCCAGGTCCAGGCTGGTGAAGTGCGCGTCGACCGCCGCCAGCAGCGGCGGCCGGAACCGGGGCGCTTCCGGATCCCGCCCTGCGGACCTCGGCGCCTGCGGCGGCGGCGCGTAGCGGTCGCCCCGGCGCAGGGTGCGGACGGTGGTCTCGACCGCGCGCGACATGGCGATGCAGACGTCGTCGTGGTCGCAGAGCGCCCAGAGCCCGCGCGCGCCGAAGAGCTCGACGACGAGCGTGCGCGCCCCGCCAGCCGCTTCGAAGACGAAGGCGCAGCGCCGCTCGTCCGGGCCCGGGTGTTCGACCGCGCGCAGCGTCGCGCCCTGCAGCTCGCGCTCGAGCGCGTCGGGGCCGGGACCGCGGGCGCGCGCCTGTCGCCCGAAGCGTCGCGCGGTCGTGCAGACCCGGGCGCGGGTGCCGCCGAGCGCTGCGTGCAAGAACACCTTGCCGGGCTCCGGCGCTGCGGGCTGCAGCACGACCAGCAGGTCGTCGTTGCCGCCGGTGCCGACCAGCGCCACCGCGTCGAGCACGACCGCACCGGTGAGTGGGCGGAGCTCGGCGATGGCGAGGCCGAGCTCTCGGGCGGTCAGCCCGCGCGCGGCGGAGCCAGGTGGCGGCGCGGGCACGGTGAGCGGGGGCTACTTCTTGAGCTCTTCCACCGGGTCGTAGATCCAGTGGAAGGCGGCGTAGTCGTAGTCGACGACGCCCTCGGGGAAGAACAGCTCGAGCTCGCGCGCCGCCGCCTCGGGCGAGTCGCTGCCGTGCACGAGGTTGTAGCTGCGGCTGACGCCGTAGTCCCCGCGGATCGTGCCCGCCTCGGCGTCCGAGCCGAAGGTGGCGCCCATGATCTTGCGGCAGACGGCGATCGCGCCGATGCCCTCGAGGGCGAGCGCGACGACAGGCGAGCTCGTCATGAAGTTCACGAGGCCCTGGTAGAACGGGCGCTCCTTGTGCTGCTCGTAGTGCTTGGCCGCCAGCTCCGGCGTGATCTGCATCAGCTTCATGCCGGCGATCTTGAGGCCCTTCTTCTCGAAGCGGCCCAGGACGTCGCCGACGAGGCCTCGCTGGACGGCGTCGGGCTTGAGCAGGATGAGGGTGCGTTCCATGGTCATCGGGGTCGTAGTCGTTGGGTCCGTTTGTGCTTGAATGGGGCGAAGATGATAGCGACCCGCGAGCGACAGCGAACACATCTTTCGGCGAGGCCCGGCCGCGTCGTCGCGCTGCTGGCGCTGACGCTGTCCGCCGCCTGCGCCGCAGACCGTGAGACGACCCTGATGCGCAGCGCGCGCGCCCGCGAGGTCGGGGCGCTCCGCGCCGCGCGCGAGCAGCAGGAGCGCGAGCTCCAGCTGTGGGAGATGACCCAGTCGCAGGCGGCGCGAGCAGCCGCAGAGGCGCGGAGCGCGGCGGCGCGGGCGAGCTCGGCGCTGCGCTCGGCGCGGGCAGGGCTGCAGATCGAGCAGACCCGCCTCGCGGCCCGAGAGCAGGCGCTGGCTGCCGCCAAGGAGCGCGCCGCGAAGATCGAGGCGGAGCTGGCGCCGCTGCGCGCGCTCGAGCAGCAGCTCCGCGAGCAAGACGCGCAGATCCTCGCGGCCGAGCAGCGCGTCAAGGAGCTCGCGGGCGAGGTCGCCAAGGCGACCGAGTCCGCGGCGCAGCAGGAGGTGCAGCTCCAGCTCCAGCTCGCTGCGCTGCAGAAGAAGCTCGAGGCGCTGCAGGCCGCGGGCGGTTCGATCGCACAGGCCGAGGCGCTCGTCGCCGCGGCCGCCAAGGTCCTCGCGCCACCAGCGCCGCCCAAGAAGGGGCCGTAGCCGAGCGCCATGATCCTCTCGATCTTCGCAGCGCTCCTCACGCCCCAGGCCGACGGCGCGCCCGCCCTGACGGTGACGGCGGTCCCCGACGGACGCTTCGGCGTGTTCCAGCGCGAGTTCGCCCAGCACGTCGACGTCTTCGGCGTGCGTGTCTTCGCGACGGGAGAGGTCCCCGAGGCGAAGGTGCTGCACGTCGCAGCCGTGCTCGCCGAGTACCTCGACAACGACGAGGACGGGCGCGTCGACAACGAGCGCGTGGTCGCCGAGATGGTGCAGCGTGGCGCGTTCATGGCGGTGGCCGGCAGCGAGGCGGCGATGGAGCGCTTCGACTGGGAGCGCCTCGGCGACGCCGGGTTCCGCGAGGGACAGGGGCAGTTCGCGCAGGAGACGGCGCCGGGCGCCGGTCGATTCGACGCGACGCTCGAGGAGGTCCTGCACCTCGTCACGCACGTCGGGTTCGCCAACGCCTACCCGGACGTCTTCGGAGAGCATGAAGGCAGCGTCCTCGGACGCTGCCTGGACCGCGCCAGGGGCGGGCGGTTCGAGGACGTGCCGGCCGCCTATCCCGAGTCCGCGTGGTTCACCTACGACGACGCGAGCTGCGACTATTCGTGCCAGTGCACGGAGTACCTCTACTGGGCGGTGACGTCCGTGATGGGGGCGCAGGACGGGCCGCGACGGCGTCTGCAGATCGCGCACGAGTGGCGGCTGCCCAGCGCTGCGCTGGTCGCTGCCGAGGACCCCCACGTCTACGAGCTGATCACGTCGCCGCGGTACCGGATGCCGACGCGGCTGCCGGACGGCGTCTACCGCGGCGGCCGCTCCTTCGAGGTGGAGCTGTTGCCCGAGGTCGCCGGTCGGCGGAGCGGCGAGCCGGACCTGTGCAGGGGGCCGGCAGGCGCGATGTATCTCAGCTGGGTCGAAGAGGTCGGCGACGCGCACGCGCTGCGCTTTGCGCAGCTCGTCGACGGCAGCTGGTCCCGTCCACGCGAGGTCGCGCGCGGCGACCGCTGGTTCGTCAACTGGGCGGATTTTCCGTCCGTGAGGGTGCTGCCCAGCGGCGCTCTGCTCGCTCATTGGCGGCAGATGAGCGGCGAGGGCACCTACGACTACGACGTGATGGTGGCGCGCTCCGAGGACGGCGGCGCGACCTGGGGCGCGCCGCTCCGGCCGCACCGGGACGGCGTCCAGGCCGAGCACGGCTTCGTCTCCACGGCCGCGCTCGGTCGCGACGGCCTCGCGCTCGCGTGGCTCGACGGCCGCTCCATGAAGCGATCCGACGGCGGCCGCGGCGCGATGACGCTCCGCTACGCCGAGGTGGGTGCGAGCGGCGCGCTCGCGGCCGAAGCGCTGCTGGATCCGCGCGTCTGCGAGTGCTGCCAGACCTCGATGGCCTGGACTTCCCGCGGGCCGCTGGTGGTCTACCGCGACCGCTCGGACGAAGAGGTGCGCGACATCGCGTGCGTGCGCCGGGTCGACGGGCGATGGTCGGAGCCGCGCGCGATCACGGCCGAACAGTGGCGCGTCGGCGGCTGTCCGGTCAACGGTCCCTCGGTGGCTGCGCGGGGCGACGACGTCGCCGTCGCCTACTTCACCGCCGCCGCGGGCCGCGCCAGCGTGCGGCTGATCCGCTCGTCGGACGCGGGCGCGACCTTCGGCGAACCGCTGGTCCTCGACGACGAGAACCCGCCGGGCCGGGTCGAGGTCGCGCTGGCGGCGGACGGCGCGGCGTGGGTCTGCTGGCTCGGGCGCGACGGCGACGGGGGCGCCGTCCTGCTCCGGCGGGTCGCCGCCGACGGGCGCGTTTCCGAGGTCCGGGTCGTCGCGCGGACCGGCGCGGCGCGCGCCAACGGGTTCCCG
>CAZTQF010000327.1:0-4338 GCA_964615255.1 uncultured candidatus Brocadiaceae bacterium
GCCGCTGCCCGCGACCGCTGCGCAGTGGTCGCGGCTACAGTCCCGGATTGGACACGACCGCTCACCAACCTGACGCGAGCGACCAACCGCCGACCACGACAAACGCCGCGCACGAGAGCCACAGCGCCAGATCCCACGCGCGGCCAGGCTGGAGCCCTCGGTCCGTCCACCTGTAGCGCGACCACAGCGCGCCGAAGCCGAGCACCGGGAGCATCAGCGCCTGCGCGACGCCGCCTGCGAGCACCAGCTGGGCCGGCGCTTCGATCCACGCGTAGACGGCGCAGCTCACGACCGGCAGCAGGCCGCAGAACAGCTGCGTCCAACGACGCCGCGCCAGCGCCGTGTCCCGCGCCAGGCCGAGCACGATGACGCAGTCCGCTGCGATGCGCGCCAGCCCCGCGTTGGCGACGAAGAACGTCGAGTAGAGCACGCAGAACGCGCCGACCAGGAACATCGGCCGCGCCCACTCGCCGAACACCGGCGCGTACATCTGCGCCAGCGTGCGCACCATCGCGCCCTTCTCCGGGTTGAGCCCGACGCGGCCCAGCACCGCTGCGCCGAGCAGGTAGAAGGCCACGGTCGCGAACGTGTAGACCAGCGCCGACAGCCACGCGTCCCAGCGCATGACCCGCAGCCAACCGCGCGCCCGCGCCCGCCACGCGTCGCCGCCGTCTGCTACGCCCGCCCACTGCGCGTAGCCCTTCTCGAGGCACCAGTAGGGATACATGACCAGCTCCGCCGCGCCGACGCCGATGATCCCGAACGCGGCGAGCGCAGTCGCCATCGGCGAGCCGCCGTCCGGCCGCGCGGCCGGCAAGGAGACCGCGAGGCCTTCGAGCAGCTCCTCGGCCCGGATCGCGTAATCAGGCTGCGCCTGCAGCAGGGCGACCGTCAGGACCGTCACGATCGTGAACGCCACGACCATCGCGGTCGCGAACAGCTGGATCAGCGTGAAGCGTCCGATGACCAGCACCGCCGCTGTCGGCGCCGTCAGGATCGCTGCCCACAGCACGGCGTCGGGGGCCGCGTCGCGCGCCGCGATCGCGGCCTCGAGCCCCGCGACTTCGCCAGCCGCCGCGACCAGGTCGACGCTCTCCGGGGCCGTCGCCGCGCGCACCTGCAGCGCGACCAGCTCTCCCTGCAGCGACTGCAGCGCAGCTCCTTCCTCGGTCAACGGCGCTGCCATCGCGAGCGCCTGTCCGACGCCGCCGACGATGCCGCCCTGCTGCGCGAGCGTCAGCAGCGTCATCGCCACCCAGAGCCAAACGGCCCAGCTGCCGCGCCAGCGAGGGCCTGGCAGCCCGTCGAGCAACTGCAGCGCGGTGCGCCCGCCGCAGATCGCGCTGCGACCGAACTCGACCTGCGTGAAGACCTTCACCACGCAGCCCAGCACGATCAGCCACAGCAGCGTGAAGCCCGCCTCCGCGCCGACCTTGGTGGTCGCGATCAGCTCCCCGGAGCCGACGATCGAACCAGCGACGATCAGCCCAGGCCCCAGCCGCCGCAGCGTCGCCAGCGCGCCGCGCGGCGGCTCCTGCGCGTGCTCACGCGCGCGTTCGGGCGCTTGTTCGGCCTGCATTTCTACCTGCGAACTCGGTTGCGACCCCGCTACGATCGCGCCGAAGCGGGCGGGTCAGCGCCCGGATCAGAAGACATGGCTGCCAAGAAGACCAAGAAGATCACGAAGAAGCCGGCGGCGCAGAAGAAGCGCAAGCCGATGTCCAAGCTGGACCAGGTCACCGTCGGCGAGATCAACCGGTGCGCCGAGCACGTCTACGGGAAGATCGAGAAGCTCGGCAAGCCCGAGCTGAAGTTCCCCGAGCGCTCGCTGAAGAACGCGCGCTACGACAAGAAGGGCGGCTTCCAGATGGGCCGCAACCGCATCGAGCGCACGCTGACCGTCAACACGGTCAAGACCTTCGCGCAGACGCTCAAGCTGATGGCGTTCAGCAAGACCATGGTCGAGGACGACGACTTCGCGACCAAGCGAGAGGCCTACTACATCTCCAAGAACTGGGGCGAGGCCAAGTTCAAGGACCAGCCCGAGTCGGACACGGTGATGGACGACATCGAGGCGCTGTTCAGCCTCGAAGGCGTCGCGCGCGAGCAGCTGCGCTTCCGCCCTGAGGACCACGGCGGCTCGGTCGCGGGCCAGCTGGTCGTGATCGACCGCGACCCGGAGGACGGCGAGGTCATCCGCCACGACTGCACGCGCATGGGCTCGAGCGCGTACCAGATCCCGCGATCGGTCGAGCACCTGACGTTCGAGTCGAAGGCCAAGTTCGTGCTCGTGGTCGAGACGGGCGGCATGTTCGACCGCCTCAGCCACCACAAGTACTGGCGAACGGCCAACTGCATCCTGGTCGGCACGCAGGGGGTGCCGTCGCGCGCGACCCGGCGCTTCATCCGCAAGCTCTCCGACGACAAGAACCTGCCGGTCTACTGCTTCAACGACTGCGACCCGTACGGGATCTCCAACATCTACCGCACGCTCAAGGTCGGGTCAGGCAACGCGGTGCACCTCAACAAGTTCTTCTGCGTGCCGAAGGCCCGCTACCTCGGCGTCACGCCGCAGGACATCATCGACTTCCAGCTCGAGCAGGCGACCCACCCGCTCAAGGACGTCGACGTCAAGCGCGCCAAGGACGCGCTCAAGAACGACCCGTTCTTCCAGGCGCACAGGGAGTGGCAGAAGGCCATCCAGCAGATGCTCAAGATGGGCGTCCGCGCCGAGCAGCAGGCGCTGGCCAAGTGGGGCCTCAACTTCGTCATCGACGAGTACCTGCCGCGCAAGCTGAAAGACCCGAAGAAGTTCCTGCCATGATCCGCGCCGTCACCGTGCTGTCCCTGCTGTTCGCGACCGCGTGCAGCTCGATGCGTTACGACCTCGACGCCGTGCCCGTCCCGGTGCGGGCCGACAGCACGCCCAGCGCGCGCGGCGAGGCGTTCGAGCTGAAGAGCAAGTACGTGATGTATGTGCACGGCTTGCTCGGCGAGAAGCAGCCGCAGGTCGGCGCGCTCGTCGCGGCCGAGTGTGACGGCGCCAAGGAGGTCACGGACTTCCGCGTCAGCGCCGGCCCCAACCTCTGGGACTGGCTCGGCACGCACCTGTCGCTCGGGTTCGTGCGGCTCAAGACCGTCCACATCCGCGGCACGGTCCACCGCTGAGCTACTGCGCCGCGCAGGCCACCGTCGCCTCGTAGACGTCGACGCTGTCGCGGATCTCCTTGCCGTAGCCGCCGCCCATCACGGTGACGTGCGGCAGCCCGCGACGCCGCACCTCGTCGAGCACGTGCTCGTCGCGCGCTCGCAGGCCGGCTTTGGTCAACGCGAGCCGGCCGAGCCGGTCGCCGACAAACGGGTCGGCGCCGCTCAGGTAGAAGACGAACTGCGGCCGGGACCGGGCGAAGGCCTCCGCGAGCCCCGCGCGCAGCCGCGCGAGGAACTCGCCGTCCCCCGTCCCCGTCGGCAGCGGGACGTCGAGGTCGCTGCGCGCCTTCTCCGCCGGGAAGTTCTGGTCGCCGTGCATCGAGAACGTGAACACGCTGTCGTCCCCCGCGAAGATCGCCGCGGTGCCGTCGCCCTGGTGCACGTCGGTGTCCACGATCAACACGCGGCCGACGCCCCCCTCGCGCTGCACGACGCGGGCGCCGACGGCGCAGTCGTTGTAGACGCAGTAGCCAGCACCCCGGTCCGCGCGCGCGTGGTGCGTGCCGCCTGCCAGGTAGGCGGCGCGGCCGTCGACGAGCGCGCGCCGCGCCGCCGCGATCGTGCCGCCGCAGCTGCGCAGCGACCGCTCGACCAGCTCCGGGCTCCAAGGGAAACCAATGCGACGCATGGCGTCTTCGCCGAGTCGGCCGGCCGCGAAGTCGACCAGGTAGCCGGGCGTGTGCACGAGGGAGAGCTCGCGCTCCGTCGCGCGTGGCGCGAGCACCAGCTCCACCCCCGTCGACGCCGGCCAACGCTCGACGCGCTGTCGCAGCAGCCGGTACTTGTCCGCCGGGAACCGGTGCTTCTGCGGCAGCGGAAACGTGAAAGGATCGGAGTAGTAGATCTGCACGGCTCGTGGAAGAGCGAGGCTCGCAGGTGTCGACGGACGCGCGAGGGTGACACAGCGCGCGCGGACGCAACCCTGCCGCGCGCCGCGAGCGTCCGCGGCGAGAGCATAGGCCGCCCGCCGCAGAGGAGCAGCGACCTGGGATCGGCGATGGGCGGACCGCGCCTGGGCCTTCGATCGTGCCGAGCGCGACGCGACGATGCCATCGGATGCAGACCGGCCGCGTGACGCGGGGGCCCTGTCAGGCGCTGCGCCAGGCCGCCCAGCGCGACGGGCAGTCC
>CAZTQF010000328.1:0-4332 GCA_964615255.1 uncultured candidatus Brocadiaceae bacterium
ATGCTACCGCGACCTTCAGGCCGTCCTGACCCGCGCGCTGCAGCGCGACCCGCGGCGACGCTACCACGCGGCAGCAGACATGGCCCAACACCTCCGCGACGCGGCAGCGGGCAGGGACGTCCCGAGGATCGGGGCGCCGCTGGGCCCCACGCTCGGCGCGGCAGCGCTGGCGGTCGCGCTGCTCGTCGCAGGACTCCTGCTGACGTGGAGCGGCGTGGCCGCGGGAGCCGTCGAGGTCGTGTTCCGCGCGAACTGCCGCAACACGGACGCCGTGGTCACGCTCGCCGGCGGGAAGCGGGTGTTTCTCGATGAGCCGATCCGGCTGGCGCCGGGCGTCTACGACGCGCAGCTCGAAGGGGAGCGCGTCTATGGAACGCGCGTGTCGTTCTCGGTTCCCGCTGAGCCGACCGCGGCGCCGCTCCAAGTGGCCATGCTCACCCAGTATCAGGATCTGACCGGCGACGAGCGCCGCTTGGACGCGCGCCATTCGCTGGTGCAGTTCATGTCGGGGCACAGCCTGGTCCCGATCGCGCCAGGGCGGGAGCGCGACCAGCGCTGGATCGACGATCAGCCGATCCAGGACTGGGGGCCGTTCCCGCTGCGGGCGAGGCTGCCGTTCGGTCGCCATGTCTTTCGGGCGGTCGATGGTCTTGGGCGAAGCGAGACGCAAGAGGTGGAGGTCGGCCCGGCTCCCGCAGACGTGGTGCTGCTACCCTCGGTGCTCAACGGCGTACACGGCGAGTTCCGCTGCACCTGGGCCTCGATCCTCAGTCCTCGTCCCGCCGCTCTCTCGGTTGTCCACGACGGGGCGCAGTGGATCGGGCCCGCACAGCCCTCCTCCGTCGGCGGCGGCGGGCTGATGGCGCTGCCCTGCGGCTTGACCGTCGCGAACCCCGGCGAGGTCACAGAGACGCTCCTCGAGGTCCGCTTCCCGGCGCCGATGAAATATGCTGTGGCCTACCTGCGGAGCCTGTGCGCGCCGGTCGCGTCGCTGCAGCTGGAGGCCGCCCTGGGCGACGGCGCCTGGTCGGCCTGGCCACGGGACGAGCACGGCGACTATCGGCCTACGTTCGCGCTCAGGAACCCCACAGGCGCGCTCTCCCTGCGCGTGCGTGCCAGGATGAGCGCGCCGTTGGCGCCGACGCGCGGTCGCACCGACGTCCAGGTCCTCCACGGGATGCTCTTCGGCGGGCACTGGAACGACGACCCGCCGTGCTTCGCGGTGGCGGCAGGCCAAGAGCTGAAGTTGCCCCTCCTGAAGCCGTCAGGGCCACGCGAGTTCGCCTCCTCGCTCCTGCTGCAGGTCGCTGATTCGGCCACGCTGGACGAAGCAGCACCTGCGGCGCTAGGGCCCGTGGTGGACACAGCGAACGACCCGCGGCTGCTGTTCACGACCACGGGAGGCCCCGACCTGTCCGCGGGGTTCCTCCACGAATGGGACGTCGGCCGGTGGGAGCTCCAGGCGACGCGGCCGCTGGCGTCGCTCCACCGCGAGGTGCTCTCTGAGCTCGAGGCAGGGCAGCGGGCGAGCTTTGCGTATGTGCGCGCGCTGCCGATAGCGGCGTCGCCCGATTCGCTGCTGATCGCGTTCCCGGGCTATCCGCGCCGGAATCGACTGAGCGCGGGACGGCTGCTGTGCGTCGATCGCGACGCTGGGACGGTGCGCTGGCAGGCGCCGCCTTGGCCACCGTCGGAGCCCTTCGGTGACGATGGCTTCGGCAAAGAGGTATTCGTCTCGATAGCAGGAGCGGAAGCGCAGGAGGTCGTCCTCTCCGAGCCGAGCTACACCGACGCCAAAGGAGCGCGCGTGGGACGTCTGCATGCGCTCGCGCCGGCGACGGGCGAGGTGGTCTGGCAGCACTCCGGGACCGAACAGACACCCATTTCGGGCCTGCGAGGGCTGATGTCCAGC
The DNA here is from genome assembly GCA_964615255.1 of uncultured candidatus Brocadiaceae bacterium. Taxonomy (GTDB): domain Bacteria; phylum Planctomycetota; class UBA1135; order UBA1135; family UBA2386. The sequence goes on from CAZTQF010000328.1 coordinate 1,913, forward strand.
CGGGCGGATCGATGGGCGCTTTACCTGTCCAACGAGTTCTCGAAGGGGTCGGCGCCGATCCTGTCGAGCCGCTTGTTTGCTCTGTCCCTGGATGCCCAACATCGCGAGGTCTTGGTCCAGCAGGCCTCGGGACCCATCGCGGCCGTGACGTGTCGTTCGGGCCGCGCCGACGCGCCGGAGCGCTGCGTGACGGCGATCATCCTCGCCCGAGACGAGCTTGAGTTGAAGTCCTACGAGATCCACGAAGCGACGCCGAGGCTGCTGGCTCAGCAACGGCACATCCTCCCCGAAGGGCTCAGCGAACTACGCCTTCCCGTGCGGGAACGCGACCGATTGATCGCCACCCCGGACCTCGACGGAGACGGCGTGGACGACGTCCTGTTACTGGCCGCCCCGGGTTGGACGACGGACGGCAGGAAGCGGGTCGTGAACTGGCCTGGCGGCCAGTTCGCCACGGTCTTCTCCTCGGCGAACCTCGACCTGCTCGGCTGGGTCCGCGTGCCGGACGACAGCTACCTCGTCGACGCGATGGTGCTCCCGGGAGGCGAGCTCCAGCTCGTCGGACTCTTCGGGGCTTTGGTCGACGGGAGGCCTCGGGTGCAGGTCGTCCGCTACGAGCTCCGCTAACGGCACCGCTACGATTTCATCGCAGCGAGCGCCCGGTGATCGCGAGGTTGCGCTGGGGGATCGAGAAGATCAGCGCCACGACGGCCGTTGGCTTCCGCCGCGAGTCACCGCCGTAGCCGGCGTTGTCGCGGTTGGGCTGGTAGTAGAAGGTCCCGTCGTCGGAGCACCGCGCCAACGTGAACCACCAGCTGTTCGCGTCCATGAGCTTGCGGAAGCTCTCGGGGTCGGCGTTGGCCGCGAGCGCGGCCCACGCCATCCCCATGGTGGGGCTGCCGTGCGTGTCGGGGAAGCTGTCCGGGTGCGCTCCGATAAGCCGCGCGTGCTTGCGCGCGCGTTCCTGGTAGTCGCCCTCCCACGGGCTCAGCCAGCAGGCGACCCCGGCAGCGCCGGTCCGGCCCATGTCCGCGTAGTCGTCGTGGCCCGCGACCGCGTCCCCGTACCAGACGTAGCCGTTGTTGCCGGTGCCGCGCTCGAGGAAGGCATAGGCGGCCTCGGCGCGGGCCCGGTCGACGTCGATCCCGCAGCGCTTCATCAGCGCGAATGCCAGCGCTCCCTGGCCGGTGATCATGGCGATGGGGCCGTAGCCCTCGAAGCCCGGGTTGTGACCCCAGCCGCCCTCGGCCTGGCCCGGCTTGCGCGGCACCGCGCCGGGATGCGACTCGTAGGACTTGGGGTTGATCTGTGCCCGGTCGACATACTGGCTGTGCACCAAGAAGTCGTAGACCTCCTGCAGCTCCGGCAGGACCCACTTCGCCTTGGTCGCGAGGTAGAACTCGGACAGGTAGATCCCGGCCGATACGTAGGTCCAGTTGATCAGGGAGCCGTGGCCCTTGGGCGTCGTCGCGCGCGCGTGGAACCTCGCCGCGCGCTCGCAGGCCTTCTTGTACTTCGACCGGCCGCTGCTGAGCATGGCGAGCGGCGCGAACAGGTTGTCCGGTGGGCTGCCGAACGAGCCGTCCTCCTGCTGCTGGTCGAGCAGCCAGTCGAGCATGTCGTCGAGCAGGGCCGCGCTCTTCTTGCAGTTGTAGGGGTAGGTCTCGGCGTAGGCCCCGCGCTCCGCGGGCAGCTTCAGGCGGACCTCACGCTGGTCGCCGTCGCGCTCCAGCGTGAGCGCCAGCCGGCCCTTGTCCTTGCCCTTGCTCTTGAGCGCCTTCTGCAGGGCCTGCGCAAAGTCGTAGATCGGCCCGTAGGGGCCGAAGACCTTCATCCCGTAGCCGTTGCGGTGCTCCTCGAAGAAGGCCCAGCCGCCGGCCCCGACGATGTGGTCGCCCACGAGGACCTTGCCTGCCGCGGGGGAGCCGTCGAAGACGTGCCGCACGACCAGGTGGGTCGGCGCGTTCGCGACCAGTTCGACGCGGATCCCGGTCACCCCCAGGTTGTAGAACCAACCGTCGACGACCTGGTCGGGGCCGCTCGCCGCGCGCTGGCGCCAAGGTCGACCGTCCGGGTAGTAGTGGACCTGCGCCGGAGCAGAAGCCGCGAGCAGGACGAGCGACAGACGCGTCGAGAGGCGCATCCCGGCATGCTAGCGGAACCCGAGCGCCAGCGTCAGCCGCTCACGCCTCGGCGAAAGCTTCGATCGGCGGACACGCGCACACGAGGTTGCGGTCGCCGTGCACGTCGTTGACCCGCGCCACCGGCGGCCAGTACTTGTGCTCCTTGGTCCACGGCGCCGGGTAGACGGCCAGCTCGCGCGAGTAGGGCTTGGCCCACTCGTCGGCCGTCGCCTCTTCGGCGGTGTGGGGCGCGTTCTTGACCGGGTTGTCGTCCTTGGGGTACTTGCCTGCCTCGAT
>CAZTQF010000329.1:0-4331 GCA_964615255.1 uncultured candidatus Brocadiaceae bacterium
AGTAGACCGTGCGGCCGAACTCGCCGCCCCAGACGATCAGCGTGTCGTCGAGCAGGCCGCGTCGCCGCAGGTCGGTGATCAGCGCTGCGATCGGTCGGTCGACGGCCTTGCACTGCTTGCGGATCTCGCCGGGCAGGTTGCCGTGCGCGTCCCAGCCGCGCATGTAGAGCTGCACGAAGCGCACGCCGCGTTCGTTGAGCCGGCGCGCCATCAGGCAGCTCTGCGCGAACGTGCCGGGCTTCTTGGCCTCGTCGCCGTAGAGGTCCCAGGTGCTCTGCTGCTCGTCGCTCAGGTCGACGAGGTCGGGCACCGAGGCCTGCATCCGGAACGCCATCTCCTGCTGCGCGATGCGCGCGTCGATCTCGGGGTCGAGGGTCCGGGCGCGCTCGCGCGCGGCGAACGCGTTGACCAGGTCCAGCATCTGCCTGCGGTCGGCGCGGCTGACGCCGGGCGGGTCGCTGAGGTAGAGCACTGGGTCGCCGCTGCTGCGCAGCTTGCAGCCCTGGTGCTCGCTCGGCAGGAAGCCGTTGCCCCAGAAGCGCGCGGCCAGCGCCTGCATGTTGCCGAAGCCCTGCGTGATCATCACGACGAAGGTCGGCAGGTCCAAGTTGTCGCTGCCGAGCCCGTAACTCGCCCACGCGCCGAAGCTCGGTCGGCCGGGCTGCTGGTTGCCGGTCTGCGCGAAGGTGATGGCCGGCTCGTGGTTGATCGCGTCGGTGTGCATCGAGCGCACCACGCAGAGCTCGTTCGCCACCTTGCCGAGGTTGGGCAGCAGCTCGCTCATGTAGACGCCGTCGCCGCCGTTGTCGTGTCGGTCGAAGCGGAACATCGACGGCGCGACCGGGAAGCGCTTCTGGCCGGAGGTCATGCCCGTCAGCCGCTGGCCCCCGCGCACGGAGTCGGGGAGGTCGGTGTCGTAGAGCTTGTGCAGGTCGGGCTTGTGGTCGAACAGGTCGAGGTGGCTCGGCCCGCCCTCCATGTGGAGGTAGATGACGCGGCGCGCCTTGGGCGCGAAGTGCGGTCCGTCTGCCTGCTTCTTGGCAGACGGGTCGAGGCCCGCGGCCAGCGCCGTCGAGCCGAGCATGCCGGTCAGGCCGGTGGCGGCCGCTCCCTGGAAGAAGCGGCGCCGGGAGAGCGACATCAGGTGGTCCTGCAGGGCGTCGGCGTTCATGGCTCAGTCCAGGTAGAGGGTCGCGTCGAGATCGAGGAAGGCGCTGGCGATCATCGTCAGCGCTGCCAGCTGGGCTCGGTCGATGCCGTCGGCGACCGGCCGTTCGCCGACCGCCAGCATCTTGGCGGCGGCGTCGGGATCCTGCGTGTAGCGCTGGGCCAGCCCGCGCAGGGTCTCCCGCGCCATCGACAGCTCTCGCGCGTTCAGCTCTCGGCCCGTGACCCGGCGGAACATCGCCGCGAGCCTCGCGTCGGCGCCGTCTGCTTCACGCATGGTGCGCGTCGCGAGCTCGCGCGCGGCCTCGACGAACTGCTCGTCGTTCCAGAGCACCAAGGCCTGCAGCGGCGTGTTGGTGGTCGAGCGGCGGATCGTGCAGAACTCGCGCGTCGGCGCGTCGAAGGTCAAGAGGCTCGGCGGCGGGCACGCGCGCTTCCAGTAGGTGTAGAGGCTGCGCCGCCACAGGGCGTCGCCGTCGTCGCGGCGGAAGGTGCGCGTGTTGGACGCGATCATGGCGACCTCGCGCCAGAGCCCTTCTGGCTGGTAGGGCTTCACGCTGGGTCCGCCGGTCTGCTCGACCAGCAGCCCGCTGACGTAGAGCGCCTGGTCGCGGATGGCTTCGGCGGTCAAGCGGCGCCGCGAGAACCAGGACAACAGGCGGTTGTCCGGGTCCGTGGCCGCGGCGGGGCCGACCCGGCCCTCTTGCCGGAAGGTCGCGCTGGTGACCATCAGCCGCAGCATGTGGCGCACGCTGTGGCCCTTGTCGGCGAAGTGCACCGCGAGCCAGTCCAGCAGCTCTCTGTGGCTCGGCCACTCGCCCTGCATGCCGAAGTCCTCGCTGGTGCGCACGATGCCGACGCCGAAGACGAACTCCCAGAGCCGGTTGACGGCGACGCGGCGGAGCAGCGGGTTGGCGTCGGACACCATCCAGCGCGCGAGGCCGAGGCGGTTCTTCGGGAGGTCGGCGGGGAGCGGGCCGAACAGCGCCGGCAGCTCCCGCGCGACCGGGCGCTTCGGGTCGGCCTTGTCGTATTCGCCGCGCGCGAGCACGAACGTCGGGCGCATCGCGCCGCGCTCCTGCATGACCATCGCCATCGGCACCGCGGCGTCGAGCGCCTTCTGCTCCTCCTGCAGGCTGGCCAGCGCGGCGGCGCGCTCGAGGTAGACCGGCGACCGCTTGCTGCGGTAGGCGTGCAGCAGGCGCTGGTTGCGCTCCTCGTCTTCGCCGATGCCGGGCGCCATCGCGAGGAACAGGTCGCCCCGCAGCTCGTCTTCGCCTTCGACGGTCTGCAGCGCGAAGCCGCCAGCCCCGCCGGTGTTGACGATCTTGAGCACGACAAGGTGCGGTCCGGGGCCGAGCGTCGTCTTGGCGCGGTCCTGGTCGAGGCGCACCCCGCGCCCGACCCGGCGCTCCTTGACCCACTCGCCGTCGACGTAGAGCTGGAAGCCGTCGTCGCTGCCGAGCTTCCACTCGACCTCGCGGGTGTCCGGGGACCAGACGCGCTGCGCGACATAGACGACGTTGACGCCGTTGTTCAGCAGGTTGGTGCTGTCTCGCTGGAACTTCTCGCGGTAGCTCCACGGCTTGCCGTCGAACTTCTGGTCGCGCACGAAGACCGTGGCCAGCTCCGGGCCGAACGCGCGGTCGTAGTGCTTCTTGGTGTCCTTGTCGGTGAACGGGCCGCGCGTGTAGTAGCCGCTGGTCCACAGCGGCGCGGCCGCGAGTTCGCCTGCCGCTGCTGCGCTGGTCTGGAAGCGCACGCGGCCGAACACGTGCTGCGTGTACTGGCTGTCGTACTTGAGCGTCACGCGGAGCTCGCCCGCGAACGGCTGCGAAGCGAGGAACCACGCCGTGCGGGGGCCGCGCTGCTGATGGCCTGCCGGCGCCCAGCCCTTGCCGTCGTCGACCAGCGCGTTGCCGATCGAGAAGTCGCCGTTCTGCTGCTCGACGTCGGCCATCGCGTAGATCAGCGGGACCGGCTGCCAGGTCCCGCCCTTGCCGCGGGCCTCGAGCTGCAGGTGCTGCAGCACGGTGTTGCCGTGGCTCGCGCGGGAGGTGCGCCCCTGCGGCAGCGACGCGTCCGGCAGCGCCTCGAGGCACAGCCATCGCTGGTTGTCGGCGGGCGCCTGCAGGGTGTAGGTCTGGGTGTCGTGGTTCGGGTTCTCGCCGCTGCCCAGCACCGACCCGTCCGCTTGGACCGTCAAGGTCGCGCCGCCCGACGAGGCGGCCGCGCGGACCTCGGCGAGGCCCCAGGCGAGCCCGAGGTCTCGCTGCACGCCCGTCAAGAACTCCTGGTAGTGGCGCTCTTCGTCGGGGTCGATCTGGTCGCGCAGCGCCGTGGCCGCGGCGATCTCCTGCTCGAGCGCGGCGCGCCGGGTCCGCTGCGCGTCGGTGGGCACCTTCAGGTTGGGCTCGAGCGCCCGCTTGTCGTTGGTGCGGGACTGGCTGTAGAGGCCGGGCTCCTCGTTGTTGTTGAAGAACGAGAACAGCCGGTAGTAGTCCTCCTGGCTGATCGGGTCGAACTTGTGGTCGTGGCACCGGGCGCAGCCGACCGTCAGGCCCATCAGCACGCTGCCGACCGTGCTGGTGCGCTCGGCCGCGTACTCGACCAGGTACTCCTCGTTGATGGCGCCGCCTTCGTCGGTGGTGACGTGGTTGCGCAAGAAGCCGGTCGCGACGCGCTGCTGCGGGGTGGCGTCCGGGATCAGGTCGCCGGCGAGCTGTTCGACCACGAACTCGTCGAACGGCTTGTCGTCGCGGATGGCCGCGATCAGCCAGTCGCGCCACAGCCACGCCTGCCTGCCGGCGTCCATGTGGATGCCGCTGGTGTCGGCGTAGCGGCCGGCGTCCAGCCACAGCGACGCGAGGTGCTCGGCGTGCCGGGTCGCGTAGGGCTCCTGGGTCAGCAGCTGCTCGACGAGGCGCTCGTAGCGGTCGGCGGTCGGGTCCGAGAGGTAGCGGTCGAGCTCTTCGGGGGTCGGCGGCAGGCCGGTCAACACGAGGAACAGCCGTCGGCACAAGGTCGTCGGGTCTGCTGGTTTGCTGGGCGAGGCGCCGTGCTGCTGGAGCGCCTGGTGCACGAAGGCGTCGATCGGGTGGTCCGCACCGCCTGCCGGCACGTCGGCGGCGACGGGCAGCTCAAACGCCCAGTGGCCTTCGTAG
>CAZTQF010000330.1:0-4310 GCA_964615255.1 uncultured candidatus Brocadiaceae bacterium
CTTGCTCGAAGGTGAACGTTGGCGTCCAGCCGAGCTGAGCCCGCGCCTTCGACGAGTCCATCGCGTAGCGGAGGTCGTGGCCAGGGCGGTCCTTGACGTAGGTCAGCAGGTCCTCGCCCTTGCCGACCAGCCGCAGGATCTCCTTCACGACGAACAGGTTCTCGCGCTCCGCGTCGCCGCCGAAGTTGTAGACCTCGCCCTTGTGGCCGTCCTCCATCGCGCGCCGGATGCCGCGGCAGTGATCGAGCACGTGGATCCAGTCGCGCACGTTCTTGCCGTCGCCGTAGATCGGCAGCGCCTTGCCCTCGTGCGCGTTGGCGATCATCAGCGGGATCAGCTTCTCCGGGAACTGGTAGGGCCCGTAGTTGTTGGAGCAGCGCGTGATGACGCAGTCCATGTCGTGCGTGTGCACGGCCGCCCGCACCAGCAGGTCGCTGCCCGCCTTGGACGACGAGTAGGGTGAGTTGGACTGCAGCGGGGTCTCTTCGGTGAAGTAGCCCCAGGCGCCCAGCGAGCCGTAGACCTCGTCGGTGCTCACGTGCACGAACCGCTGCACGCCGTGGTGCCGGCTCTGGTCCAGCAGGACCTGGGTGCCGATCACGTTGGTCTGCACGAACGCGGTCGCGTCGAGCACCGAGCGGTCGACGTGGCTCTCGGCCGCGAAGTGCACGACGACGTCCGGCCGGTGCTCCGCGAAGACCGCCGCCATCGCTTCGGGGTCGACGATGTCGCCCTTGACGAAGCGGTAGCGCTCGTGACCCTCGACGTCCGCGAGGTTCTCGAGGTTGCCGGCGTAGGTCAGGAGGTCCAGGTTGACGATCTGGTGCTCCGACTCGGCGAGCATCATGCGCACGAAGTTGGAGCCGATGAAGCCGGCGCCGCCGGTGACGAGGATCTTGCTCACGGTTGGGTCCTGCGTTCGGTTCGTTCTCAGTATTGCTTGCCGCGCAGCCCGCCGCCGGGCGACGCCGCCGGCGACGCTGCGCCGTCCTGCTGCAGCTGTTCGTCGAGCGGCAGGTGCCGCGCGAGCGCGTCGGTGTAGCGCGGGAGACGCTCGCCGCGGACGGCGGCGAGCTTATCGGTGTCGAGCACCGACCAGGCGGGGCGCGGCGCCGGCAGGCCGAGGTCTGCGGCCGTCTGTTCGCCGACCTCTGCCTCGACGCCCGCGGCGCGCAGCACGTCGGCCGCGAACTGGTGCCAGCTGCACTGGCCCTCGTTCGCCGCGTGGTAGACGCCGCCTTCTGGGCGCAGCTTGGCGAGGTCGAGCAGCGCGTCGGCGAGGTCGTGGGTCATCGTCGGTCGGCCGACCTGGTCGGTCACGACCTTCAGCGGCTGGCCGGCGCGCGCCCGGTTCAGGATCGCGCGCGGGAAGTTCTTGCCGCCTGGCCCGAAGACCCAGCTCGTGCGGACCACGTAGAAGTCCCGGCGCGCGTGCGCGAGCACCGCCTCTTCGCCGAGTCGCTTGCTCGCGCCGTAGACCGAGAGCGGCCGGACGGGCGCGTCAACGGCATACGGCGCGCCCTGGGCCTCGCCGTCGAAGACGAAGTCGGTGCTGACGTACGCGAGGCCGGCGCCGGCAGCGGCCGCCGCCTCGGCGACCCACGACGTCGCCAGCCCGTTGATCCGAAAGGCCGTCAGCGGCTCGGCCTCGCAGCCGTCGACGTTGGTGATCGCCCCGCAGTGCAGCACGAAGCGCGGCCGCGCAGCGGCGACGCCGGCGTGGATCGCAGCGCGGTCATCGAGGGGCATCTCCTCGAGATCGACGCCTACGACCGAGAGGCCGCGCGCTTCGGCGCCGCGGAGCAGCGCCCGGCCGAGCTGGCCCTTGGCGCCCGTGACGAGCAGGTCGCAGGAGGTGGACATCGGCGCCGTCCTAGAGGTCCACGCGGTTGGCGCCGCCCTCGCGGACCATGGTCGACGAACGGTAGAGCGACTCGAACGTGCCGGCGTCGGTCCACCAGCCGTCGAGCTTCTGGCTCGTGAGCGTGCCCCGGCGCACGTACTCATTATTGACGTCCGTGATCTCCAGCTCGCCGCGGTCGGACGGCTTGAGCGTCTTGCAGATGTCGAAGACCTCGGCGTCGTACATGTAGATGCCGATCACGGCGAGGTTGGTCTCGGGCTCCTTGGGCTTCTCGACGATGCGGAGCACCTTGCCCTCCTCGTCGATGGTCGCCACGCCGAAGCGCTCGGGGTCGTGGACCTCCTTGAGCAGGATCTTCGCGCCGCCGCCCTGCGCGCGGAAATCGTCGGCCGCCTTCTTGATGTTGCCCTCGATGATGTTGTCGCCGAGCACCACGCAGATGGACTCGCCGTCGGCGAATTCCTCGGCGAGCTTCAGCGCGTCGGCGATGCCGCCCTCGCCGTCCTGGTAGGCGTAGCCGAGCCGACGCAGGCCGAAGTCCGAGCCGTTGCGCAGCAGCTGCAGGAAGTGCCCCGCGTAGTTGCCGCCCGTCACCACCAGGATGTCCGTGATCCCGGCGTTCACCAGGCACTGGATCGGGTAGTAGATCATCGGCTTGTCGAAGACCGGCAGCAGGTGCTTGTTGGTGATCTTCGTCAGCGGGTAGAGACGGCTACCCAGGCCACCGGCGAGTACGACTCCCTTCATCTTTGCTTCCTATGCTCCTAGCTGCGCGCGGTACCACGCGAAGGTCTCACGGAGTCCTTCGGCGAAACCCACCTTCGGAGCGAAGCCAAACCGCTGCGTCGCGCGCCGGACGTCGGCGAGCGAGTGCCGGACGTCGCCGGCTCGCGGCGGCGCCGTAACAGGCTCCGGTATCACCTGATCTGGCAGCTGCTCGCGCGTGAACTCGCGCAGCAAGTCGTAGACGTCTCGGACCGTGGTCGAGTCCCCGTATGCGAGGTTGACCGTCTCGCAGCCGGCGCTGTCCGCGTCCAGGCACTGCAGGACCCCGGCCACCAGGTCGGCGACGTAGGTGAAGTCGCGCGCCTGCCCGCCGTCGCCGTCGATCCGCACCGGCTCTCCGAGGATCAGCCGACGGCAGAACGCGGCGATCACGCCGGAGTAGGGGCTGTCGGCTGGCTGCCGAGGACCGAACACGTTGAAGAACCGGGTGACGACCACATCCTGGCCGAACACCCGCGCAAACGTCCGGCAGTAGAGCTCTCCCGCGAGCTTCGCGGCGGAGTAGGGCGACAGCGGGTCCTCGCGCAGCTCCTCGTGCTTGCTGCGCTCCTGCTGGTTGCCGTAGGCCGAGCTGCTGCCGGCGTAGACGACCCGGGCACCGGCCTTGCGGGCCGCGTCGAGCACGGTGATGGTCCCGGTCGCGCAGGCGTCGTGGGTGTCAAGCGGCCGCTCCAGCGAGCGCGCGACCGACGGCAACGCCGCGAGGTGCACGACCTTGTTGACCCCTGCCATGGCGCGCGCCACGTCGTCAGCGTCCGCGATCGAGCCTTCGAAGAAGTCCACGTCGAGGCCCGCGAGGTTGTCGCGCGTCCCCGTCACGAGGTTGTCCAGCACCGCGACCGAGCGGCCCTCTGCGCACAGCTGCTCACAGACGTGGGAGCCGATGAAGCCCGCGCCGCCCGTCACCAGGACCCGATCTGCTGCGTTCGTCTGCGTCAATCCAGCCTCCCTGCGGCCTTCTCATCGACATACCAGCGGCAGAACTTCTGGACGCCGTCCGCCAACGGCGTCGGCGAGCGGTAGCCGAGGTGTGCTCGCGCCTTGGTCACGTCGGCATACGTGATCGGGACGTCGCCCGGCTGGTCGGGCAGCCGCTCGAGCAGCGCCTCCCTGCCGAGCGCCTGCTCGAGGTGCCCGACGAGCTCCCGCAGCGACGTCGTCGCCGCCCCGCCCAGGTTGAAGATGTCGTAGCCGCGCTGGCGCTCCATGGCCGCGCGCACGCCGCTGACGATGTCGTCGACGTAGGTGTAGTCGCGCCGCGACTCCCCGTCTCCGAAGAAGGGGATCGCATCGCCGTCGGTGATCATCCGCGCGAACTTGTGGATCGCCATCTCCGGGCGCTGGCGGGGCCCGTAGACGGTGAAGAACCGCAAGCAGGTCACCGGGTTGCCGTGCAGGTGGTGCCAGGTGTAGCACAGCACCTCCCCCGCCTTCTTGCTGGCGGCGTAGGGAGAGACCGGGTGGTCGACGTTCTGGTCCTCGCCGAAGGGCACGTGCTTGTTGCCGCCATAGACGGACGAGCTGCTGCCGAAGACGACGCGCACGGACGGCTCTTCGATCTGCTCGAGCAGCAGCTGCGTGCCGCGCACGTTGACGTCCATGTAGCGCACCGGGTCCTCGAGCGACGGCCGCACGCCGGCGAGCGCCGCGAGGTGCACGA
>CAZTQF010000331.1:0-1699 GCA_964615255.1 uncultured candidatus Brocadiaceae bacterium
CACCTTGCGCGTGGAGCGCGCCTCGGCCGGCTGGAACGTCGACGAGACCTCGCGGCCGCCCTCGACCCTGGAAGCGGTCGAGCCCGCGTCGCTCGCAGCGCCGCCGCGCTCGCCGACCGCGTCAGCCGGCTGCTCGACCCTGACTCCGGAGCCGCTGCCCCAGCGACCCTTCAGACGTTGGAAGAAGGTTCCCTTGTTCACCATGTTGCGCCTCAGCGCCCCGCCTTGCAGCGGCGCGCCCCGTGTAGTCGAGGACCGGGACCCGCGGCGCCGACGGAAGTCGGAGGATTCGCGCGCGTGTCCGTGACCGTTCCGGCCCTCGCGACCGATCGGAAGACTACCGAGGCTCTTCGCACTGGGGAAGCCTGCATCCCGCCAAGGATCCGTGAGGAAGCCAGCAACGCGCGACGATTGAGGCTTGAACCCGCGCCGCGCACAGCTACTTTCTCCGCGCTCGATCCCGCCGACGGTCGCGACCGACCCCGGAGGACCGAGCGCAGTGCCGATGGGGAGTTAGCTCAGTTGGTAGAGCGCCACAATGGCATTGTGGAGGTCAGGGGTTCGACTCCCCTACTCTCCACCATCTCGCACTGCTGCAGGCCGCCCCGGATCAGGCGCGCGCGGTGACCGCGAGCCCGGCGCAGAGCCCGACGAGGCCCAGCAAGTTCTGCAGCGCGACGTTTCCGACGAACGCGAGGAAGCGGCGCGCCTCGAGCAGCTGCACGCCGTCATGCGCGAACGCCGAAAAGGTCGTGAACGCACCGAAGAAGCCCGCGACCACGCCCAGATACACCGCCTGGGGCACGCGCCCCTGGAGCAGCCCGGAGCATACGCCAAAGCCGAAGCAGCCGAGCATGTTGACCGCCGCGACCGGCCAAGGACCTTCGCCGAGCCACTCTTTGAGCCCCTGCGTCGCGGCGAACCGGCTCAGCGCACCTGCGGCGCCGGCCACCGCCACTGCGATCCACGTCCACGCCTGCACGTCAGGTCACTTCCGCTTGGGGTAGTTCTTGAGCACCCAGGCGCGCCACTCAGCGTCGAACGTAGGACCGTCCATCCCGAACGCCTCGTAGAGGAGCTTGGGCATCAGCTTGCGCAGCCGCGCGCCGTCGGCCTCCCAGCCGCCGCTGCTGGGAACGCGCTTCATCCGGTCCAACATCAGGCCCACCTTGGCCCGGTCGCGCTCCATCAGGAACTCCAGCCTCGACCACGACTGCGTGTGCGCGTGGAAGCCGAACTGCTCCCACTCGTGCATCGCCGCCAGCTCCTCGAACCCGATCGTCGCGCCCTCGTGACGAGAGCGCTTGTAGACCTTCTCGTACCACTTGTTCTGGCTCTGCTGGTCGACCGCTTCGCTGTCCCGGATCCGCGCGCTGATGAACTCTGACTCGACCTGCCTGGAGAAGTAGTGCGCGAGGCCGGTCGTGAACCACATCGGCAGCGGGTAGTAGAAGCCGCGGTAGATGTTCATCAGGTTCTGCCACAGCGCGAACACGAAGTGGCTGTGAAGCCCGGCGGCGTCGAAGCCCTCCATGCCCTCGGCCGAGATGCAGAGCAGCGGCTGGTGCGTCACCTTGTGCACGTAGCGGAACGAGTCGTCGGCCTCGGTGTCGCAGAAGCGCTTCATGTAGCGCGCCATGTCCGACTTCTTCTGGAACAGCAGCAGCAGGTGCTTGTCAGGCGCGCCGAGATATGGCCC
>CAZTQF010000331.1:1709-4305 GCA_964615255.1 uncultured candidatus Brocadiaceae bacterium
TTGACCTTCGACGTCGGGTCGAACGACTTCGGATCGGCGCCGACGAGCTCCGAGAACGTCGCGTAGGCCTGCTCGCAGCGCGCCGCGTAGAGGTGCAGCTGGGTCCACGGACCGAGCTTCTTCGGCTTGGACGGGAACCGGCGCCACTTCTTGTTGAGCGCCTTGCACTCGGCGTAGACGGCCTTCTTCTGCTTGCCGTCTTCGGGCAGGCGCGCCGTGTTCATGTTCAGCCCGATGCGGAAGTGCGCGGTCTCCAGCCACAGCACGCGACCTGGGCCGAGCACCTTGTCGATGTCGACCGTGCCGAAGTGGTCGGCCCAAGCAAACGGCCCGTAGCTCAGCACGCCGAGCGCCGCCATCGCTTCGGGGTCTTCCTTGGTGTAGGGGTCCCCCTTCTCGCTGAGCTTCTGGACCTCGTCGTCCTTGCGCTTCTGCCCCGGCGCAGGCACGGACAGGGCGACCGCGCAGAGCGGCACCAGCAGGGCAGAGAGCAGCGAGCGACGTCGGGGGAGCATCAAAGCGGGCAGGCGCGGATCGGACGGACGATCGCATCGTCGCGGCACGACGTTGGGTCGGCAAGCCCTCAAACGCAGCGCGGGCGCGCGGCTCTCTCCGAACCGCGCGCCCGCGCTGTCGCGCTCCGTCTACGACGAGACGCGCGCTCGTCTACTTGCTGTCGTCGCCGGCCGACTCCGCCTCGGGCGTGAGCAGCACGAGGTCGCGGAGCTCTTGCTCCTGCTCGCGCAGCTTCTCACGCTGTTTGGCGAGCTTGTCGAGGTCCTTGTCGAACTTCTTCAGCTTGCGCGACTTGGGACCGTTCTTCTCGATCTCCTTGTCGATCCGCGCGCGCACGAGGTCCTCGGCCGCGTCGAGCTTGTCATACTGACCGAGCAGCTTGCGCAGCTGCTTGATCGCCGACTTGGCGTTCTCGTCGTAGCAACGGTCGAGGTAGCGGAACATCACCTTCCACAGCTCCGACTGTGACTGATCGCCGGGCAGCGCCAGCTTGTTCGCGCCGTCAGGGTCGGCGAAGAACAGGTGCGGCACTTTCTTCTCGCCCTCGCCCTTCTTGAAGAGGTTGTAGAACGGGTGCTTCTCCGTCAGCACGTTGGGCGGCAACTTGACGCACCGGAACCAATGGGTGAGCAACACCGTCTGCTCGTTGTCGAGCGTCCGGCTCAGCACCGCGTGGTCCGTGCCCTTGCACAGCTCGCACTCGCGCAGGATCAGCAGCGGTCGCCGATCACCGTCCGCCACCAGCTCGTAGGCCTTCTCGACCGGGAGCGCGCGCTCGACCTCCTGGGCGACGGTCCGCTCACCTGGGCGGCGCGCCGGCGTCGTGGGCTTGTAGACCGGGTAGGTCCACTCGATCTTGAGCATCTCCTTGGCTGTCCGGCCGCGCCGGAAGTCCATCGGAATGCCGCCGCGACCACCCCCACCGGGGGCACCCGTCGCTCGAGCAGGACCGTTGTTCGCACGTGGGGCCCAACTGGACCCGCCACCGCCGCTTCATCACTGAGGGGCGGCAGGGCGCGCCAGGACCAAGGCAGCGACGCCGCAGAGGGCGCCTGTAAGGACGGAACGAAGCATCAAGTTGGATCCTCCAAGGAGCGCGCCGCTCACGCGGCGTCGGGGCTGTCGTGGGCAGGCAGCCTGCGAAAAAGTCTATCGACGAATCGGCGTCGAGCAAGCCGACAAGGCCGGGCAAACGGGGACGCCTGGCCCCAAAATTTCGCCGCGACACGGACTAAGGCTTATTGAACCCATGGCGCCAGCAGTTGAGGCTACATGGGTCAGGTTCCACGCACTGGATACGGCCTACCCGATGACAGAAACCGCACCACAACCCACTCCGCCCGCTGACGATTGGCAGGCAAGATTGACCACGCTGCGGGAGCAGCACCCGGGCCAAAAAGACAGCATCCTGTTCTGCGTCCACAAGTTGGAGCAAGACTCGACGGTCGGCCTGCGGGACATCCGCGACGAGGCCGCCAGGCTCGGAGTGCCGGTCGCCGGCCGCGCGCTGCACTCCGCCAAATTGCTGCTCGGGCTCGCCGCGCCGAAGCCGCGCGCGACGGATTTCTTCGCGCCGCCCCCGAGCCGCACGCCGACCACCGTCGCGCCGGCGCCGCAGACGCCCGTCACCGGCGCCGTCGATCCCGACCAACCCGCCATCGAGGACCAGGTCCTGACCGCCGTCCGACAGATCCAATCTGCCGCGGGGGAAGAAGCCACGCGCCTGCGCGCCGCCATCCAGCAGGCCGTGGCCATCCTGCAAGACGCGCTGGACGCGTAGAGAGCAGGCGCCCACCTCGCGCGGCGACGCGCAGCATCGCCGCGTCAGTCGCCCTGGGAGAGGTCGGACACCTCGACGTCGGGGCCGTCCGCGAGCGCTGATACCCGCTGCATCTCGTTCTGCAGCTGGCGGACGTTGCCGCGCCAGCGGCGGCCGCAGAGCGCCCGTTCGGCAGCCGCCGTGAGCCGCAGGACGCGACCGCTCTTCGCCGCCGCGTCGGCGAGGAACCGCCGCGCCAGCAGCAGGACGTCTTCCCCGCGATCGCGGAGCGGCGGGAGCGAGAGCCGCAGGACGTTGATG
>CAZTQF010000332.1:0-4272 GCA_964615255.1 uncultured candidatus Brocadiaceae bacterium
TCGACGCGCTGGGCCTCACCGACGACACGATCGTGATCTTCACCAGCGACAACGGGCCCTGGCTGCCGTTCAAGGAGAACGGCGGCAGCGCCGGCCTGCTGCGCGGCGGCAAGGGCACCAACTGGGAGGGCGGCCAGCGCGTGCCGTTCCTGGTGAAGTGGCCGGGCGAGGTCCCGGCCGGCTCGGTGCAGCGCGAGGTGTCGACGGCGATGGACCTGCTGCCGACGCTCGCTGCGCTCTGCGGCGCGGCGCTGCCGGCCGAACGCAAGCTCGACGGCCACGACGCCTCGTCGCTGTGGCGCGGCGAGCCGGGCGCGACCTCCCCCACCGAACACTTCCTCTACTACAAGCCCAGGGGCGAGCTCGCCGGCGTGCGCCGCGGCCCGTGGAAGCTCCTGCTCGACAAGTCCGAGCTCTACCACCTCGAGCGCGACCCGCGCGAGAACTGGAACGTCGCCAAGCAGCACCCGGACCTGGTCACGGAGCTGCAGCAGCTCGCGCTCGACCTCGACGACGAGATCTCCACGAACGCCCGGCCGACGCGCAAGGTGCAGGCGCTGCGGTTCGACCCGACCAAGCCCCAGAAGTAGCCGCCAAAACCGAAGCGGCCGCCCGGCTGCTGGGCAGCGGGCGGCCGTGTAGGTGAGCGTAGGGCGCTGAGCCCTACGCCTGTTGGGACCTACTTCTTCTGGGCGGCCTCGGCCGCGGCGATCATCTCTTCGAGCACCTCCTCCATCTGCGACTCACCGCGGATGTTCTTGTGCTTGATGACGCCTTCGTGATCGATGTAGTAGAGCGTCGGCCAGCCGCGGACGCGCCACTCGTCGCTGATCGTCGGCTCGTTGGCCTCGTTGCGGAAGCTCCGCCACGTGACGCCCATCTCCTTCTGCTTCTCCTTGTAGAGCGCCATCCCCTTCTCGGTGTTCGTGCGATCAGAGTTGACGCCGATCAGCGCGAAGGGACGGTCCTTCCACTTGTCCACGAGCGACCGCTCGTGTGGGATCATCGCCCGGCAGGGCGGTCACCAGAAGCCCCAGAAGTCGAGCAGGACGACCTTGCCGCGGTAGTCGCTGAGCTTGAACGACACGCCCTCGACGTCGACGCCCACGATCTCGGGCGCGACCGAGCCGATCGCCAGCTTCTGGACTTCGACCAGGGCCTCCTTGGCCTCGTCGAGCAAGTCCGCGTCCTTGGTCAGCTCCTGCACCTGCTTGAGGTCCGCGATCGCGCCCTGGCTGTCGTCGCGCGCCATCAGCTGGCGCGAGCGCGCCAGCAGCGCCTTGGCGCGGACGTCGGCGTTGGCGTGGTTGTCCGCGATGTCGTTGAGCAGCGACATCGCCGGCCGCCCCGCCATCCGCGCGACCTTGGGCAGGTAGTCGACGACGTCGCCGATCGCGTCGCTCTCGGCGTGGTCCGACGCGAGCGCCTTCACCGCCCACTTGACCGCGTTGCGCTCGGTGCTGGCGTTCTTCAGGATGAACCCGAGGAACGGCACGGCTGCGTCCTTGCCGGCAAACTCCTGCGCGAACTCCTGCGCCGACTCGACGAACTCCTTCGTCGGCTGGCGGTAGGCAGAGCGCGGGACGCGCTCGCCGGCCTTCTGGGCGGCCTTGACGCGCGCCTGCAGCTCGTCTTGGTGCTTGGACATCGCCGCGGCGAAGTCCTGCGCAAGCTTCGTGTATGCCGCCTGTGGGTCCTGCTGGAGCGCCGCGAGCGCGCCGCTCTCGGCGGCGACATACGCGGGGCTGGACAGCAGGAGCACAGCAGCGAGAGCGGGTCTCAACATGACTTTGCTTCCTCGAACAAGTAGGGGGGCGGCGGAGCCTCTGCAGGCTTCGCCTCGGTTGGCGACCAAGCGTAGCCGAAATCCGGCGGGTGATCCCTACCCGAGCGCGCCGGGGCCGGCGCGGCCTCCGCGCCTCGGCCCCAGCGGCGCTACTTGCCGCCGTCGTCCGCCGGCGGCTCCTCGGACTTGGCCTTGACCAGGTCCGCGCGCGCAGGCTTGAGCTTGTCGAACAGCTCCTTGTCGATGACGTAGTACCACGGACCGAAGCGCCGGGTGAGCTCGTCAGCCTCCTCTTGGCCGGCCTTGAGCTTGTCGTCGTAGGCCGTCCACTCCTTGGCGGAGGAGTCGAGCGTGTCCTCAAAGGCGAGCTCGGCGCTGCTGACGTCCTTGTCCTCGGCGCTCCCGGACGGCTTGCCGTCGCGGGCGTAGCTGACCACGAAGAACGCCTCGCCCTCCTTGGTGTAGACGTACTCGTTGCCCCACGGGTCCGGGCCGACCTCCTCGAGCAGCGGCTCCCCCTCCTCGGGCTTCGCGACCAGCGCCTCCATGCTCTCGGGCAGCTTGCCCTCGTTGGCAGCCTTGTAGGCCTCGACCGCCGCGGCGATCGCCTCGACGGTGGTGCGCGCCTGGCGGCGCTTGTCGAGCTCGGCCTGCTCCATGCGCGGCCCCGTCGGCTCGTCGAGCAGGTCCGCGACGAACTCGGCGCTGACCATCAGGTAGCGGTTGTTCGCAGCGGGCTTCTCGCCGCCTTCGCCCGGCTCGGCGCTGCCGATCCCCGCCGTGAGCTCGTCGCCCTCGCCGTAGACCAGCTCGCCGAAGCGCAGCGTGTAGCGGACGCCGCTCTTCATCTCGAAGATCAGGTCGCCCTCGTTGCTGTAGAGCTTGCCGCCGGCCAAGAAGAAGCCCTTGGACTGCAGCTGCTGCCGCAGGATCTGCGCTTCGAAGCCGTTGGCACGCTCGAGCCGCGCGGTCAATCCCTCGGGCTTGGGACGCACGCCGACGATCTTGATCTGCCCGAGCGTGTTGCCGACCTCGGTCGCCTTCTCGACGTTGGTCTCTTCGGTCGAGGCGTCGAGCCCCGCGAGCGCATACTTGCTGTCTTCGCCCTTCTCGAGGACCAGCACGTCGCCCTTGACCACCTGGCCGCGCTGCTCGTCGACGGAGTAGTTGTCGAAGACGATCTTGTCGATGTTCCAGGACTGCGCCTTGAGCAGGTCGGTCTCGATCCAGTCGGCGAACTGCGTCGACAGCGAGCCCTGCAGCTTCGTCCTGTAGATGCGCTTCTTCTCGGGCAGACGGCAGTAGAACGTGCCTGCCTTGCCCTCGACCTCGTCGCCGACGATCAGGTCCGCGAGCACGTTGCCGGCCTTGTCCTTGAGCGTGACGCGCTTGCCGCGCCCCTCGGTCTCGACGCCTTTCGCGAGCGGGTCGACGACGCCGTACTCGGCGTGGCGGCCCTTCGCGTCGCCGACGACCGCGTCCTTCTCGAGACCGATGAGCATCGCGGCGGCCTTGCCCATCTGGTCGTTGGCGTCGGCAGGGTAGTTGCCGTGCGACGGGATCCGCCAGACCCCGTCCTCGTCCCGGTTGACGACGAACGCGTAGACGTCGCTGGTCTCCTCGCGGAACGCGGTGACCTCCAGCTCGTTGATCGCGTCCCCGTCGGTGAACTGCGGGAAGAACACCTCCCCCTGGTCATCGAAGAGGTCCAGGCGGACCTCTCCGGGCTTCATCGAGACGGCGAGCGCGGACAGCACCACAGCGGCGCCGAGCGCGACCCCGGTCTTGGCGAACTCGTTCATCAGTTGGACCCTCCGACGCGGCGGTTGGTAGGAATGATCGACGACGCGCGCGAGCTGCGCCGCAGGTAGGTGAGCAACCCGAGCAGGATCCCCGGCATGGCGGCCAGCACCAGCACCACCAGACGGTAGCTGTCGTGGATGCCGGTGCGCGCCGCGTCGCGGTCGTGCTGGGCCTCCTCGAGGCGGCGGCTCTTGCGCTCCTCGATCTGCGCCTTCTCGAGCTCGAACTTGCGGTTCTCGTTCTGCTGGACCTCGACGATCTTGACCTCCTTGGCGCGGGGGTCGAGCGTCGCGTCACCGCGGATCTTGGCGACCGCGTCGTCGAGCCGCTGCTGCGCTTCGTCGAGCGACTGCTTGGCCGCGTCCTCGGCGGCCTCTTTCTGCTCCTGCCAGACGTCCTCGAACTCGCGCTGCGCGGCCTCGACCGCGGTCAGCTTGCGCAGGATCGGGCGGCGCTTGCGCAGCGCGATCAGGCTCTCGTCGCCGACCAGCGTGTCGATGCAGTTGAGCGCGAACGTGACGTTGTCGAAGCGGATGTTCGGGTTCAGCATCGACGAGCGCAGCTGGAAGAACTGGTTGCCGATGACGTCGAGGTCGGCCACGTAGATGAGGTTGAGCCCCTGGTCGGCGCCCTCGGCGGGCTCCCCGGTGAAGCGTCCGGCCAGCGCGAGCGGGCTCGGATAG
>CAZTQF010000333.1:0-4265 GCA_964615255.1 uncultured candidatus Brocadiaceae bacterium
GCGTGCTCGGCGTGCAGGTGGTTCGGCGAGCAGATGACGACGCCGTCCAGGTCGCGCGGCGCCCCAGCGCCGAGACCCTCGCCGTCGGCGGCGCGCGGCCCGGAGAGCTGCGACAGCTGCCGGCACAGCTGCTGCGCCGCAGCAGCCGAAGCAGCGATCGCGTCGACGTGCTCTCCTCTGGCTGACTCGTGATCGCGGAGCGACGCCGAGCGCGCCAGGATCTCGGTCAGCGCGCGGCCGAAGCGCGCGGCGACGCCGCCTGCGAGCGCGCCGATGCTCGCGGTCCGCTCCTCACGCAGCGCGCGGCTGACGGCGCGGCGACGATGCTCGTTCTCCTCGACGACCAGCTGGTGGTCGAGGCAAGCCTCCACGGCTGCGCCGAAGCGCTCGACCACGGGGCAGAGCCGCTCGACCATCGACAGCGACGGCTGCGGCTTCGCCGCGCTCGCGTAGAGCTTGAGCAGGCCGACATCCCGGAGCCGGAAGACCACGTAGGCGCCGCCGTCGACCCCCCGCTCCATGACCAGCTGCCCGAACGCCGGTTCGTCGGCCGCGACGACCGACCAGAGCGCGTCCTCGCTGCGCTGGACGAGCGGGTGCAGCGCCGAGATCGAGGTCGTCGACGCCATGCCGTCCGGGGAGGCGTAGGCGAGGCCGAAGCCGTCGCGCTCCCGGGCGCTCAGCCCGGCGGCGTCCGGCAGCACCTCGCGCCGCGCCCACACCGAGGCGTAGTCGAAGTCGAGGCGCGCCATCAGCACGTTGAGGAACGCGGTGCAGGTGTCGCGCAGGTCCAAGCCTCCTCGCACCGCGAGGGACAGCTCGTAGAGGACCGGGAGCGCTTCTGCGGGAGTGGCTGGGTGGCGGGCAGGGGGCATGGGTTGCGGCTAGGATCCCGAACCTCCTCGAAGAGGGACGCGTGCGTGGTGCCGACGATGGGGTGCTCGCCGGGCAACGCGGCCCAAGAAGTTCGGTGAGGCCTGATTCATAGAGGGCGCCCTGGATTGCGCAACCGGCTCGGCGACCTCCCGCCCGCTCGCAGGCCTGCGCGCCGTCGCTGTGCACCGTCACTCAGGCGCGGTGCACCGTGGATGCGCGGCGGCGCAGCCCGCGGCACACTGACGAGACCATGCGCTGCCACGTCGCGAGCCTCCCGATCTGCTGGACCATCTTGGCCGCCGCGCCGTGCACAGCCCAGCGCGTCGTGCTGCCCGGCGGCGCGGGCGCGCTGCGTCCGACGGCGGCGTGGACGGTCCTACGGCAAGGGGATCTCACGGCCGCGGCGCGCCCGAGCGATCCGCGGCGCGCGCCGGCGCGCGAGCGCCTGCTCGCCACGATCGCCGAGCTGCAAGCGGAGCAGCTCACGGATTCGCACGTGCTGCTGCACGCGCCCGGGCCAGCTGCCGGTCAGCTTCGTGTCGCGCACGCTTACGCCGCGCAGGGCGGGGCGACGGTCGCGCAGCTGATCGAAGAAAACTCTGTCGCGCGCGTACGCGAAGTGCTGGAGCCCGCGCTCAGGCGCGGAGACCGCCGCGTCGCGTTCGAGGGCTGCGCAGCGAGCGAGCTGTTCGGCGCAGGCGGCGCGCGGTTTCGGTTCGCGATCGACGGCAAGGGCCTCGCGCTCACGCACGATCACTACGCCGTGCCGGCAGGAGACCAGCTGCAGTACTTCGACTGCACCTACGATCGGGGCGACCCGGACGCCGCCGCGGCGCTGGACGCGCTGTTGTCGACCTACGACGGGGGCGCTCCGCCGCCCCGCAGCACCGGCGCGCTGTGGGGTGCCGGCCTCGCCGGCGCCCTGGCAGGCGTCGTGACCGCGCTGGCCCGACGCAAGCGGCAGGCCCGGTTGATCGCTGCACGCGACGCCGCCCCGCCCGCTTCGTCCTAGCCGCGCCGGCGCTACAACAGCCCCATGGCCGAGACCCCACTGCACGTCCGCGTCGAGATCGAAGGCGCGGTCGCGACGATCACGCTCGACCGCCCCGAGGCGCGCAACGCCTACAGCGACGCGATGTGCGCGCAGCTGTGCGCCGCGCTGGATCGGGTCGAGCGCGCGCCCGAGGTCCGCGTCGCCGTGCTGACCGGCGGCGGCGACGCCTTCCACGCCGGCGGTGACCTCAAGGCGATGCGGGAGCGGTCCGGCATGTTCGCGGGCGCGCCCTGCGAGCTGCGACAGCGCTACCTCGACGGCATCCAGGCCGTGCCGCGTCGGATCGCGGCGTTCCGCAAGCCCCTCGTGTGCGCGATCAACGGTCCGGCGATCGGCGCCGGCCTGGACCTCGCCTGCATGTGCGACCTGCGGGTCGCGGCGCGCGGCGCCAAGATGGGCTCGACGTTCGTCAAGGTCGGGCTGGTCCCGGGCGACGGCGGCGCGTTCTTCCTCGCCCGCGTCGTCGGGTTCCCCCGGGCGCTCGAGCTGATGCTCCGCGCCCGCGTGATCGACGCCGACGAGGCGCTCGCGATCGGCCTCGTCCACGAAGTGGTCGAAGACCAGGACCTGCCCGACCGCGCGCGGGCGCTGGCCGAGGAGCTCGCGGCGCTGCCGAGCGACGCGCTGCAGCTGACCAAGCGCGCGGCCTACGAGAGCTGGAACGGCGAGGTGCACCGGGCGCTCGAGCTGGCCGCCACCTACCAGGGCATCGCGCAGAACCACCCGGAGCACGCTCGCAGGCTGCGACCGTGAGCGCGCGCGTCGTGCACGAGGGCTGCGCGCTGGCGTGGCTGCGCGCGCACCCGCTGCCGGCCGACGCGAGCGTCCTGACGTCGCTGCCGAGCTTCGACGAGTTCTCGCACCGTGACGTGCCGCGCTGGCGCGACTGGTTCGTCGACGCAGCCGAGCTGACGATCCGCAGCACGCCTGCCGCCGGCGCGTGCGTGTTCTTCCAGACCGACGTCAAGCACGAGGGCGTCTGGATCGACAAGGCGTTCCTCGTCCAGCTCGCGGCCGAGCGCGCGGGCGTCCCCCTCGTGTGGCACAAGCTCGCGCTGCGCGCGCCGGCCGGGACGGCGACCGGCCATCGACCGGGCTACGCGCACCTGCTCTGCTTCTCCCGGTCCGTGCGGAGCGCGCACGACAACGCGACCCCGGACGTCTTGGCGCGGCTCGGCGCCAAGCCATGGCCCCGCGCGATGGGCGAGGAGGTCGCCGGCGCCGCGGTGCGCTGGCTCGCAGCGCACGCGGCCGCGCGCACCATCGTCGCGCCGTTCTGCGGCGTGGGCACCGCCCTGGACGCCGCCGAGGCCTGCGGCCTGGCTGCCGTCGGGATCGAGCGCAACCCCGGGCGCGCCCGGCGCGCGGCGCGACCTCACTCGTAGCGCAGCGCCTCGACCGGATCGAGGCTCGCGGCCTTCCAGGCCGGCCACAGGCCGAAGAACAGCCCGACGCCGCCCGAGCCGCCGAAGGCGAACGCGCGCGCCCACCACGGCGTCTCGGCGGCGAGGTCGGGGACCAGGCTCCCGACGGCGTAGAGCAACCCCTCGGCCACCACCAACCCCAGCACGCCCCCCACGACGCACAGGACCGCGGCCTCGATCAGGAACTGCCCGAGGATGTCCCGGCGCCGCGCGCCGACGGCCTTGCGGAGGCCGATCTCTCGCGTCCGCTCCCGCACCGACACGAGCATGATGTTCATGACGCCGACGCCGCCGACGAGGAAGCCCACGGTCGACAGCAGGAACATGACGGCCAGCACGGCGAAGACGATGTCGTCGAACGACGCGATCAGGCTGTCGGCGGTCGCGATCTCGAAGTCGTTCTCCTCGTCCCAGCGGACGCCGCGGCGGCGGCGCAGCACGCTCACCAGCTCGTCGATCGTCTGCTCGAGGCGGCCGCTGCGGCTGCGGACCGCGAACATGACCTCTTCGGCCGCGGGGTAGTGCCGCTCAACGGTGTGGTAAGGGACGAGACACAGGCCGTCGTCGGCGTTGTCGCTGCCGAACGGCCCCTCCTTGCGCTTGGCGAGCGTGCCGATGACGCGGTAGCGGCGCCCGTCGATGGTGATCGACTTGCCGACGCCGCCGCCGTTGGGGAACAGCGCCTCGGCGACCGCAGCGCCGAGCACGACCACCGAGACGCGGCGCCGGTTCTCCTGCTCGGTGAAGTAGCGACCCTGGGCGAGCACCCGGTGCGCGACCTCGAGGTCGATCGGGAACACGCCCCGGAGGCGCGGCGCGTCGACCTTCTCCTCCCGGTAGTTCGCCTGGGCGCCGAGCATCCGGGGCATCAGCACGGGCGTCATCATCTCGATCGACGGACACTGCTCCTG
>CAZTQF010000334.1:0-4259 GCA_964615255.1 uncultured candidatus Brocadiaceae bacterium
CGAGATGGCGCGCGCGCGGCGGATCCCGCAGTTCGAGGCCCGCGTCGGCGACGTCCAGCGGCTCGGCGACGTCGTCCGCGCGGACGAGCGGTTCGACTTCGCCTATGCGCGCTGGGTGCTCTGCTTCGTCGCGGATCCGGACGCCGTGATCGCCGGCGTGGCGGCGACGCTCGAGCCGGGCGCGCGGCTCGTCGTGCACGACTACTTCAACTACGAGACGATGACGATGGCGCCCCGGCGGCGCAGCCACGACCGCGCGGTCGCCGCCACCAGCCGCGCCTGGCGCGCCGCGGGCGGGGACCCGGACGTCGGCGCGCGCCTGCCCGCGATCTTCGAGCGGCACGGCCTGCGGCTCGACGAGGTGCGCGCACACGTGCGCGTCGCGAAGGGCGGCGAGAGCATGTTCGCGTGGCCCGACACCTGGTGGCGGACCTTCGCGCCCAAGCTGGTCGCCATGGGCGAGCTCCAGCAGGCAGACTGCGACGAGCTGCTGGCCGACCTCGACCGGGTCGGCGCGGGTGAGGGCTTCCTGCAGTGTCCGCCGGTCTACGAGTTCGTCGCCACCAGGCGCTGAGCCTCAGCGCAGCGCGAGCGGACCGTCGCTGTCGGCGAACGCCTCGGCGTCGACGCCCATCGCGCGCATGACCGCGAGGTAGAGGCTCGCAGCGGGCGTCCGCCGGCCGAGCTCGAGGTAGCCGCGACCGGCGACCGCGCCGCCGCCCTCGCCGATCAAGAGCATCGGCAGGTCGTCGTGATTGTGCCGGTTGCCGTCGCTGATCCCCGAGCCGAACAGGACCATGGTGTCGTGCAGGAGGTCGTGCTCACCGCTCTGCTCGGCCGCGAGGCGCGCGGCGAAGCCCGCCAGCTGCTCGACCTGGAAGCGGTCGATGCGGGCGATCTTCTCGGTCTTGTCCTCGACGCCGCCGTGGTGGCTCAGCGAGTGGTGGCCCTCGGGCACGTCGAGGAACCGGTAGCTGCGGTTGCTGCCGCCGTTGCCCAGCATCAGGGTCACGACCCGCGTCTGCTCGGTCGCGAGCGCGAGCGCGACGACCTCGTACATCAAGCGCAGCCGCTCGACGTCCGACGCGGCGGTGTCCATCAGCCCTTCGGGCACGTCCGCGAGCCTCTCCGCCTGATCGCGGTCCGCCTGATCGAGCCGCTGCTCGAGCGCCCGCACCGAGTCCAGGTACTGCTCCAGCTTGCGGCGGTCGGCCGCCCCGAGCGTCCCCCGCAGCGAAGCCGCGTCCGCCCGCACGAGGTCGAGGATCGAGCGCTTGCGGGAGCGCGCGACGCGCCGCTGCTCTTGGTCGAGCGCGGCGGCGGGGTCGCCGAACATGCGCGCGAACACCGCCCGCGGGTCGGTCTCCTTGGCCACCGGCTGGTCGGGGGCGCTCCAGCTGATGTTGTTGCTGTAGGCGCAGGAGTAGCCCGAGTCACAGACGCCGGCGGAGCGGCCGTGCTCCATGCCGAGCTCCAGCGATCGGAACGGCTCGGGCCCTGCGAGGCGGCGCGCGATCTCCTGGTCGACAGAGACCCCGGCCTGAAGGTCTGCGCCGCCGGTCTTGCGCGGGTGCGCGCACGTCAGAAACGACGCGACGGCGCGCGCGTGGTCACCCGGACCGTCACCGTGCGACTTGCCGCCGTCGATCTCGAGGCCGCCGAACACGGTGACGCGCTCGCGCAGCGACGCCAGCGGGGCGAGCGTCGGACCGGCGCCCGCCGCGCCGAGCGCGTCGCGGACGCGCCAGCGGTCCATGTTCACGCCGTTCGGCGAGAACACGAACACCGCGCGCGCACGAGGCCTCGGCGCGCGGCTCATCGCGGGCAGCATCGCGTCGAGCCACGGCAGCGCGAGGCACGCCCCGGCGCCGCGCAGCAGCGCGCGGCGGTCCAGAGCGACGCGGCGGAGGTTCGACATGCCGACATGATCGCGCATCTGGTCCGCGAGGCGTAGCCCCTGTGCGCGTTTCGGCCGCGGGCTCCGCTTGACCTTCAGACGGGTCGGAGAGTAATTCCCCTGCCATGAGCTCCCACGCGTCCGAACGCCGCGCCCTCGTCACCGGCGGCAGCCGCGGCATCGGCGCCGCGGTCTGCGTCGAGCTGGCGCGCATGGGCCACCCCGTGATCGTCAACTACCAGCGCAACGCCGAGGCCGCCGCGCAGGTCGTCGCCGCGATCCACGAGTCCGGCGGCGAAGCGCAGGCCGCGGGCTTCGACGTCGCGGATCGCGACGCCACCCAAGCCGCGCTCGGCGCGCTGCTCGAAGACCCCCGGCCGATCTCGATCGTCGTCAACAACGCCGGCATCGCCCGTGACGCGCCGCTGCCCGCCATGTCCGGCGACCAGTGGGACGACGTCGTGCGCACGACCCTCGGCGGGTTCTACAACGTCACGCAGCCGCTGATCATGCAGATGGTCGGCAAGCGCTGGGGCCGGATCGTCAACATGTCCTCGGTCTCGGCGACGAAGGGCAACCGGGGCCAGACCAACTACGCGGCGGCCAAGGCCGGCATCCTCGGGGCCACGCGCGCGCTCGCCATCGAGATGGCGAAGCGCAAGATCACGGTCAACGCCGTGGCGCCGGGCCTGATCGAGACCGACATGACGAGCGAGGTGCCCGACTTCGTCCAGAAGATGATCCCGATGCAGCGCATGGGCAGCAGCGAGGAGGTCGCGGCGGTCGTCGGCTTCTTGTGCTCGGAGGCCGCCAGCTACGTCACCGGCCAGGTCATCGGGGTCGACGGCGGCTTCCTCTAAGGCGACTTCGGCCGGCCGTGCTCGATCACGGCCTTGACGCAGGCGCGGGTCGCCGCGACCGCGAAGGCCTCGGGCAGCTGTGCGGCGTCGAAGCGATGCGTCACGAACCGCCCGCCGATGCCGCGGAGCGCCGGCTGCGCCAGCAGCGCGAGCGCCAGGCGGAAGTCGCCGCACCGCGAACTCGAGAGCCGCAGCCCGCGGTCGCGCACCGCGGCGAGCGCCGGCGACGCGCCGACGTCGGTCGCCGGGTGCAGCCAGATCGCGCCGCGAGGCCGCGCCAGCGGCCGCTCTCGGCCGGCGATCGGACGCACCGCCTGTGCGAAAGCGGCCGGGGAGTCGACCACGACGGCGTCGGCGTGCGGCAGGCCCGGCGCCGCCTCGTAGCGCCGCGCGAGCGTCTCGGGCGCGCCGCGCCACAGCTCAGCCCTTCCCGCAAACGCAGGCTCCGGATCCGCGGCAGCCAACCAGGCGACGCGCGGCGCGTCGGCGACGGCCGGCATCGGGCCGAGGCAGAGCTCGTCGACGACGAACTCCGTGAGGCGCTCGAGGCCGGCGGCGGACATGCCGTGGGTCGACTTGAGGTGCACCTCCCGGCGAGCGAGCCGGAGCGCGCGCTCGAGCCCGGCCGGACTCCCGGTGGTGTCGAAGACGACGTCGAAGGCGCCCTCGAGGTCCCCTTCATCCGCACCCTGGAGCACGTGCACGTCGTCGGCGCCGAGCCGGCGCGCGAGCCCCGCAAGGCCGGGGTCGCGCACGATCGCCTCGACCGTGTAGCCGTCGCGGGTCGCGGCGAGCGCTGCGACCACGAGCATACCGAGGCGGCGCGGACCGAGCACCGCGACCCGATCGCCCGCCCTGGGCCGCGTGGTCGTCACGGCGTGCAGCGCGGCGGCGAGCGGTTCGACCAGGACCGCGTCCGCGTCGTCGACGGCGTCTGGGATCGGCACGCACGCATCGACCGGCGCCAAGATCCACTCGCCGAACCCCCCGGGGAGCGCGTCGATCCCCAGCGTGACGCGCGCAGGACAGTGCGTCGCCAGCCCTGCCGCGCAGAACGGACAGTCGTCGGCGACCCCCCGCGCCGCGTGCGAGGCGTTGATCTCGACGACGTAGCGCTGCCCGCCATCACCGACGGCGACGACCTCGTGGCCGATCACCTGCGGCAGCGGAAACGGCAGGAAGTGGCGCGCGAGGTCCGTCGAACAGACGCCGCACGCCGCCGTGCGCAGCGCGCGGTAGCCTGGGCCGAGCGTCAGCACGTCGACGCCGTCGCGCGCGACCCGCCAGCCGGTTCGCTCGTCGCCCTCCATCCGGTAGCGGGCGGCCGCGAACGTCCGATCCGCGCAGTACTCGTAGGCCTCGAACTCGACCGCGTTCATCGCGACAGCTCGCCGGGGCCGTCGCCGGCCCGCAGCAGATCGAAGCCCGGCTCGACGCCGAAGCGCGCCCGGAAGACCTCGCGAACGCGCGCCGCGACGCGGTCCTCGTAGCCCGGCGCGACG
>CAZTQF010000335.1:0-4256 GCA_964615255.1 uncultured candidatus Brocadiaceae bacterium
GCGTCGAAAACGCGCAGGTTCTTGAGGAACCCGTACAGGCAGAAGCGGAACAGCACGGCGTGCGCGTTCTAGCGGCATGGAGGCAGCGCGTCACGGTCGCGGGTCGACGCGCGCGCGCGATCCTTGCCCCCGAGGCGCTGAGCGGTTCCGCTGGTCGTCTCCAAGGAGCCCCCGCGTGAAACTCGTCGCCTTCTCGACCTCTTCGTCCCCTTCTCCACGCCCCGGCGCCCTGCTCGACGACGGCAGCGTGCTGGACCTGACCCACGACGCCTGCGGCCTGCCGACGCTCGGCCACGACCTGGACGCGTGCGACCTCGCGCGTCCGTTCCAGGCCGCCGCGCGCGCGCTGGTCGCCGACGCGGACAGGGTCGACGCCCTGCGCGCCGAGGCCGTGCTCGCGCGCGCCGCGGTCGAGCTGCACGCGCCGGTGCCCAAGCCCGGCAAGATCTTCTGCATCGGCCTCAACTACAGAGACCACGCCGAAGAGCAGGGCGCCGAGCTCCCCGAGCGGCCGCTGATCTTCAGCAAGTTCCCGAGCTGCGTGCTGGCGCCCGGCGGCACCATCGTGATCCCCAAGGGCAGCACCGAGACCGACTTCGAGGCCGAGCTCGGCGTCGTGATCGGCCGGCAAGCGTCGCGCGTCCGCAGGGAAGACGCGATGGACTACGTGCTCGGCTACTGCAACTTCCACGACGTCTCCGCGCGCGATTTCCAGTTCGCCGACGGGCAGTGGCAGCGCGGCAAGGCCTGCGACACGTTCGCGCCGTTCGGCGAGTTCGTCGCCACCACGGACGAGGTCCCGGACCCGCACAAGCTCGGCATCCGCCTGCGGCTCAACGGCGAGACGCTGCAGGACTCCAACACCGACCAGCTGGTGTTCGGGATCCCGGAGCTGATCGAGGACCTCTCGACGTGGTTCACGCTCGAGCCAGGCGACGTCATCGCGACCGGCACGCCGCCCGGCGTCGGCTTCGCGCGTAAGCCGCCCGTCTACCTCAAGGCCGGCGACGTCTGCGAGGTCGAGATCGACGGGCTCGGCGTGCTGCGCAACCCGGTCGCAGCGTTCGAGGGCTAGCCGCGGGCGCTGGCCGCGCGCGGGCGCCGCCGCTAGCGTGCACGCCATGCTGCGCTCGCTCCCGCTCTTGTCCGGCCTGCTGGCCGCGTCGCTCGCGGCGCAGGACCCCGGCGCCGCGCTGCGCGCGTGGCTCACCGACTACAAGGCCGGCGCGGTGCGGTTCCAAAAGGACGGGCTGACCGACCACGAGCTCGTGGCCGCCGCCGACCGCACCATGGCGGCCGTCGCGGCGCGCGACACCATGGCCGACGGTCGGCTGCTGTTCGAGGTCGCGACCGTGCGTCCGGCGTCGCCCGCCGACCCTGCCGGCGCCGTCGCGTTCCAGCGCGAGGTGCAGCCGTGGCGCGTGCGGGCGATGGCGCAGCGCCACCTGCGGGGCATGAGGGCCCCGGACCTCTTGCCCTGGCTGCTGAAGAAGCTGCGCGCCAAGGGCCTGCGCGCCAAAGAGGAGAACGACGACCAGCGCCACGCCCGCGCGGTGCTCAAGGTGCTCGCGGGCCATCCTAGCCTCGAGGCCAAGCTCGAGCTGATGCGCGCGTGCGGCGCGATGCCCAACGAGCTGCGGGTGCACGCGGTCAACGCGATGGCCGACGACGCCGAGCTCGACCTGGTCCCGACGCTCTTGGAGCTGCTGAAGGACCGCGAACCCAACGTCCGCATCGCCGCCTGCAACGCGATCGGTCGGGCGATGCGGCCGCACGTCGACGAGACCGAGGGCAAGGCGCCGACCGGCGACCTGCTCAAGCAACGTGACCTCGCGATCAAGAAGGTCGCAGCGCTCCTGAAGCGCGACAAGGTCTGGCAGGTGCGGAGCGCCGCGGCGTTCGGGCTCGCGGCCATGCGCTGCAAGGCGGTGATCCCGGAGCTGATCGCAGGGCTCGACGCCGAGCTCAAGCGCAAGAAGGACCCGTGGGCGATGGACGTCCGGCTGCACAAGCTGCTCGAGGGGCTCACCGGCCAGAGCGTGGCGCGCGGCGGCGTCGCGCCCTGGAAGGCGTTCTGGAAGGCCGAGGGCAGCAGCTTCAAGGTGCGGCCGAAGCCCGCGCCGGGCGCGGAGCCCGCGAAGGACAACCGGTACGACAAGTTCTTCGACCTGACGATCGAGTCTGACCGGGTGCTGTTCGTGCTCGACTTCTCCGGCTCGATGGCCGAGCCCGCCGAGGTCCGCGCCGAGGGCACCACGGCCGGCGGCGCGGCCGCCAATAAGACCACCAAGGCGAAGCTGGTGGTCGAGGAGCTCAAGAAGCTGGTGATGTCGCTGCCGGACGGTGCCTTGTGCAACTTCGTCGTGTTCAGCGAGGACGTGCGGATCTGGCGCGCAGAGGGCAGCAGGCCTGCGCTGGTGTCGCTCGACGACGACGCACGCGACGAGCTGATCGGGAGCTTCCTCGACGGACTCCGCCCGCAGGGGCCGACCAACCTCTACGACGCGCTGGAGGCGGCGCTCGGGTTCGGGGGCCGCGGCCTCTACGACAAGTACTACGCAGCAGGCTTCGACACGCTCTACGTGATCACCGACGGCGCGCCGACGGCCGGCCCCGTGACCGACAAGGAGGAGATCCGCCAGCGCGTGCGCGAGGCCAACCGCCTCCGCAAGATCGCGATTCACTGCATCACCTTCGGCGACCAGAACGACACCGCGTTCCTGAAGCCGCTCGCCGAGGAGAACGGCGGCCGCCACATCCACGTGCAGTAGGGCTCTCGGGCGCCGACCGCGGGGCAGCCTACTTCAGCCGGTTCTTCTTGAGCCAGGCGCGCGCCTCGTCGGCGTTGGCGAAGTCCTGTCCCGTGATCGCCTTCATGGCCTCCTTGACCTTGGGCTTCCACGCGGCCCAGGCGTGCCAGCGCGCCTTCCAGTACTCGCGCGGCGGATTGTCCGCCGCGTCGACGCTCTCGGGGCTGGGCTCGTCCATGTTGTTGAGCAGCAGCGGGATCGCTTGCGGCTCCTTGTGGTCCCGGACCAGCTCGAGGATCGCCTCGTGGACCGGGATCCGCTCGTTGTCGTAGTCCGACTCGAACACCCGGGCGATCTGCTTCCAGTCCTTCTGCACGTAGCCGGTCCGACCGAGCGCCCGGATCAGGCCCGCCTGGACCTGCGGGTTGCCGGTGACCGCCGCGTTGTCGAGCAGCTTGAGCACCGCCTTCTTCGCCGACTTCTTGGGCTGCACGGCGAGCATCTGCACCGCCTCCCGCTTGAGCACGATGGAGCTGTCCTTCTCGATGAACTTCTGCAGCGGCTTGACGAGGTGCTGGCTGATGCCGCCCTTGAGCTCGCCGAGCGCGCGCTTGCGGTCCGCCATGCTGGCCTTCTTCGGCTTGACCGCCTTCTCGAACGCCTTGACCTTCTCTCGCGCCAGCCGGTCCGGCCACGTCGCGTAGCTCTCGCTCGAAGAGCTCTGGCTCGACTTCTTCTCCTGGCTGCTGTCGACCTTCGGGGCCGGCGCCTGGATGGTGAGGAGACCGACGAGGGCAAGCGCGATCATGCCCCGCAGGATACCGCCACAGTCAGCCGACGTGCACCAGCACGCGCCGAGACGAGCCCCGGCGGCGGTGCTCCCACAGGTAGATCCCCTGCCACGTGCCCAGCGCCAGCCGGCCGTCGACCACGGGGATCGACACGCTCACCTGCGTGAGCGCCGCGCGCACGTGCGCCGGCATGTCGTCGGGCCCCTCGGCGGTGTGCGTCCAGAGCGGATCGCCTTCGGGCACCAGCCGGCGGAAGAACGCCTCGAGGTCGCGCTGCACGTCGGGGTCGGCGTTCTCCTGCACGACGAGGCTCGCCGACGTGTGGCGGACGAAGACGGTGCAGAGGCCCTCGAGGACGCCCGCCCCCACGACGACCTCATCGACGCGACCGGTGATCTCCGTCAGCCCGCGCCCGCGCGTCGTGACGCTCCATTCAGCGATCAACGCAACCTCCGCGTGGCCGTCGGCGAGGATGCCTCGGGTGGGAGTGGCGGGAATGCATGGGAATCGAACCCACCGAGCCCTTCTCTAGGAAGGACCCCACAGGTTTTGAAGACCAGGCCGAACACCAGCTCGGATGCACTCCCGTGTGGGGCCGTGGAGCATCCGACGCGGCGGATGTCGCGTCAAGGACGCTCCATTCGGAGTTTCCGGCAGCACGCGCGGCCCCCCAGGAAAGTCAGCGCCCGAGAGACAGCGAGCGCAGCCCGTCGGC
>CAZTQF010000336.1:0-4254 GCA_964615255.1 uncultured candidatus Brocadiaceae bacterium
GTAGACCTCGCCGTTGGCCGTCGCGTGCACGGTGTTGGTGACCCCGCCGGGGAACGGCATCGCGAACGGGAGCGCGAGCGGCGCGCTGACGTCGTCGTCGTCGAGCGCACCGCCGGCGTTGTCCAGCACGCGCGGGCCCTGCGGCGCGAACCACTGGGGCGCGCCCGGCACGACGACGTAGCCCGCGGCGCCTGCGAAGCTCGCCTCCAACACGTAGGGCGCGACCTGGCTACCCCCGAGGTCGACCGCCGAGAGACCGGCGAACGCCTCGTAGAAGCTCGTCGAGCCCCGGTAGCAACCGGCGCCGAAGCTCGCCGCCCAGGCGCAGGCGCCGGCCGCGGCCTGGCCGACCGCGTAGTGGACCGCGCCGTTCCAGACGCGCGGCGCGTACTGGGCGCCGCCGAACGGCTGGTTGGACGCCACGCCCGCGGTCAGCTGCAGCTCCGCCGTCGAGAAGACCTGCGGCGCAGCGCTCGTCGTGTAGCGGTGCGCCGCGCCGGCCCCCCGGAGCGCCACGCCGTGCACGCCCGCGGGCAGGAAGAAGCCCGGGCCCAGGCACGCGGCCGACGGCTGGTCGACGCCGGCGAACGCGACCGGCCCGCGCGCCGCGAGCGACCAGACGCTCGGGTCCCCTTCGCGCCCGCCGTGGCCGCCGGCGACCACGTAGACCTCCAGCTCCGGCGTCGGGGTCGCGAGGTTGACGTCGAGCGCGGTCACGCGCACGCCGGCCGCGACCTGCACGTCGAGGTCGAAGTAGACCATCCCGCCCGGCGCGCCCTGGTTGTTGCTCGCGAACAGCGTCGTCAGCGGCGACTGCGCCGACGCGGTGGCCGTCGTCAGCGCCAGCAGGACGAACAGGGATCGCTTCATCGGGCCGCACAACATACGGTGCCGCCATGACGGACGCGAACGTCGCGAAGCGCGCGGCTGCCTACGCCGCTGCGGATCTGGTCGAGGACGGCATGACGATCGGACTGGGCAGCGGCTCGACGTTCCTGTTCGTGCTGGACCGCCTGGCCGAGCGGATCCGCGACGAGGGCCTGCGCGTGCGCGGCACGCCGACCAGCGAGGGCACCGCCGCCGCCGCCGAGCAGCAGGGCATCCCGCTCGTGTCCCTCGACGACGTCGAGCGGCTCGACCTCGCGATCGACGGCGCCGACGAGGTCGACCCGCAGAAGAACCTGATCAAGGGCGGCGGCGCGGCGCACACGCGCGAACGGCTGGTCGCCGCGACCGCGGACGAGCTGGTCGTCATCGTTGGCGAGGACAAGCTGGTGCCCGTGCTGGGCGCGGCGTTCCGACTCCCCGTCGA
Source organism: uncultured candidatus Brocadiaceae bacterium (assembly GCA_964615255.1). Classification (GTDB taxonomy): domain Bacteria; phylum Planctomycetota; class UBA1135; order UBA1135; family UBA2386. The sequence continues at coordinate 1,313 of CAZTQF010000336.1, forward strand.
GGTGATCCCGTTCGGCTGGACGCACGCGCGGCGGCGGGTCGAGGCGACCGGCTGCACCACCGAACTGCGCATGTCCTCCGGAGCCCCGCTCGTCACCGACAACGGCAACTGGATCCTGGACTGCAGCTACGGCGGCATCAACGAGCCCGCGGCGCTGGCCGAGGTCCTCGACGCGACCGTCGGCGTCATCGACCACGGGCTCTTCGTCCAGATGGCCGGTCGCGTGGTGGTCGCCGACGCCGCGGGCGACGTCCGGGTCCTGGAAGCAGGAAGGTCCGCGTGACCGAGCACGTCATCCGCGATCTCGAGGGGTTCGACGCCGCGCTCACGCGGCCCCGCGTGCTGCTCTTCAAGCACAGCCCGATCTGTCCGGTGAGCGAGGTCGCGCGCGCGCAGTACCGCCTGTGGCTGCTCGACCACGCGGACGCCCCGACCGTGTTCGTCGACGTGGTCTCGTGCCCCCGGCTCGCCCGCGACATCGCGACGCGCTCCGGGGTCCCGCACGAGTCTCCTCAGGCGATCCTGTTCGAGGACGGCGCGGCGGTCTGGAGCGCGTCGCACGCTGCGATCACCCAGGGAGCGCTCGAGGCGGCCTGGGCTCCACGCTGCTAGTCGCGCCGCCGCTGGCGTAGACTCGCGGCGTGATCCTCGCCGCCGTCAGCCTCGCCGCAGCGCTCATGCCCCAGCAACCCACCCCCGGCATCGACCGCGAGCTCGCGCGGGAGCGCGCCGCGCTGCTGCGGGACGTCGAATACGACCTCCGCTTCCAGCTCGGCGAGCGCACCGACGAAGTGTCGGGGTCGATCTCGATCCGCTTCCAGTTCCGCAGCGAGGGGGAGCGGGACGACCTCGTGCTCGACTTCGACGGCGCCTCGATCTCCGAGGTGCTGGTCAACAACCAGGAGGTCGACCTCGAGCGCGAGGCGAACCACCTGATCGTCCCGGGCGCGCTGCTCGGAGACGGCGTCAACGGCGTGCGGGCCAACTTCACTTCGACGGTCGCAGAGACGGGTTCCCCGCTCACGGTCTACCGGGACGCAGCCGACGGCCGCGAGTACTATTACACGCTGCTGGTGCCCGCCGACGCGCACCGGCTGTTCCCCTGCTTCGATCAGCCGGACCTCCGGGCCAGGTACCGCCTGGAGCTGGACGTCCCGGAGACGTGGACGGCCGTCGCCAACGCCTCGCCGGCGGACCCCGCCGACCCCGAGCCCGAGGTCGCGCCGCGCGGCCAGCTGCTCCGGTTCGAACAGAGCAAGCCGCTGCCGACCTACCTGTTCGCGTTCGCCTGCGGGCCGTTCGCGGAGCTGACGCCCCCGCAGCCGCAGGTGCCGGGGATCACCAGCGAGGCGCCGATGCGGATCCTGCTGCGTGAGGCGCAGCTCGACGACGTCGACCGCGACGCGCTGGTGCGCCTCCACCACGACGGCTTGCGCTGGCTGGCCGACTCGTTCGACGTCCCCTACCCGTTCGACAAGCTCGACCTCGTGCTGCTGCCGGGCTTCCCGTACGGCGGCATGGAGCACGCAGGCGCGATCTTCTACCGCGAGGCCTCGCTCGTCTTCGACCACGAGCCCACGGTCGACGAGCAGGTGCGGCGCAGCACGCTGGTCTACCACGAGCTCAGCCACCAGTGGTTCGGCAACCTCGTCACCATGAAGTGGTTCGACGACCTCTGGCTCAAGGAGGGCTTCGCGACCTTCTACGGCTACCGCGCAATGGCCGCGCTGGAGCCGGGCCAGCGCGCGTGGCTGCGGTTCCTGCAGCGCGTCAAGCCGCGCGCCTACGCGGTCGACGCGACGCCGGGCACGACGCCGGTCTTCCAGGAGCTGCAGAACCTCGCCGACGCCAAGTCTGCGTACGGCGCGATCGTCTACAACAAGGCGCCAGCGGTGCTGCGCGCGCTGTTCGCGCAGCTGGGCCCCGAGGTGTTCCAGACCGGCGTGAAGCGGTTCCTGGAGAAGCACGCCTTCGACAGCGCCACCTGGCAGGACCTCGCGGCCGCGCTCGAGGGCGCGGCGCGGCAGAGCCTGCGACGCTGGTCCGAGCGCTGGCTGCTGGCGCCGTCGATGCCCCAGGTGCGCGTCGCGTGGGAGGTCGGCGAAGGCGGCGTCGTCACCGACGCGCGGGTCACGCAGCGCGCGCTCGGCGGCGAGGGCTCGTGGCCGATGGATCTGGAGCTGCTGGTCTTCGGTCCGTCGGGGGACCGCGAGACGCTGACGGTCTCAACCGACGCCGCGTCGACGCCGGTCCGGGAGCTGGTCGGCCGACCGGCGCCGGTCGCCGTGCTCGCCAACCCACAGGACGTCGCATACGGCCAGTTCGTCCCCGACCCGCAGAGCGTCGCGTGGCTGCTCGAGCACCTGCCCCGCGAGCCCGACCCGCTGGTGCGCGCGTCCGGGGCGACCGCGCTCTACGAAGCCGTGCGGGAAGCCGAGCTCGACCCGGCGCGGCTCGCTGTGACGGTCCTCGACATGCTGGCAGCGGAGGACGATCCCGACACCCACCGGTGGCTGCTGTCCCGGCTCGGCGCCTGCCTCTCGCGCTACCTGCCCGAGGAGCGCAGCAGAACCCTGTGGGAGCGCGCCGTGAAGCTGCTGCACGGACAGCTCACCGACGGCGAACCGTCTGGCCGCGAGCTGTCGATCTTCCGGTTCCTCGCGTGGCGCTCCGACGCGCCCGAGGTGCTCGACGTCTGCCGCCTCGTCGCCCGCGGACAAGCGACGATCCCTGGGCTCGAGACCGGTCGCCGCGACCGCTTCCTCGCCGCCGCTGCGCTGCTCGCCGCGGGCAAGGACGACGGCGCGTATGAGGCCGTGCGCGAGGCCTTCGCCGATCAGGACGTCGGCAAGGAAGCGTTCTTGACCGAGGCAGCCACGCCGACCGCTGCAGCCAAGGCGCGCTACTGGGAGCAGTACCTGCAGCTCGGCGAGCCGCCGGAG
>CAZTQF010000337.1:0-4232 GCA_964615255.1 uncultured candidatus Brocadiaceae bacterium
GAACCGGTCGAACGCGACCTGCCAGTCCTTGGAGCGGCCCTGCAGGTCCGGGTGCTCGTCGTCGCTCGCCAGCGCGCACGTCACCTCGAGGGACAATCGCTCCGCCGACAGAACCGAGAGCAGCAGCCCCGTCGAATAGACCGGGTCGATGAAGCCGAGCGCGTCGCCGATCAGCGCCCAGCCCGGGCCGCCGTCGCGCTCTGCGCGGTAGGAAAAGTCGCGGGCGACGCGCACCTCGCCCGCGATCGAGGCGTCGACGAGGCGCTCCTTGAGGTGCGGGCACTGGTCGATCGCGGACTGCAGGATCTCGTCGCGGTTCTGGCCGAAGCGCAGGATCTCCCGCGCCGACGTCACCAGTCCGATGCTCACGACGTCGGGCAGCGGGATGAACCAGATCCACGACTTCGCGTCGAGGCGGTAGATCAGCGTCGAGCCGGCGTCGATACCAGGATCCAGCCGCACGCCGGAGAAGTGCGCGTAGACGGCGGTGTTCTCGAGGCCCGGCACGCCGGTCTGCCGGCTCAGCTCGCGCGGGATCAGGCCCTTCTGGCCGGACGCGTCGAGGACGACGCGCGCCGGCACGACCTGCTGGCTCTCGTCGAGGCGCTGCACCCGGACCCCGCTCGCCGTCTCTCCCTCGAGGCAGACCTCCACGACCTCGGTGTCGGTCTCGACGTGCGCGCCAGCCGCGCGCGCGGCCTCGAGCAGCATGTGGTCGAAGTCGCTGCGCAGCACCTGCCACGTGTGGTGCATCCGCGGGTCGGAGACCTCGGAGAAGTAGAAGGGACGGCTCGGGCCGCTCGGGCCGTAGAACTGCACGCCGTGCTTCTGCGGGAAACGCAGCTCGTCCATGCGGGAACGCAGGCCGAGCTTGTCGATCGTCAGGTTGACGGCGGGGACCAGCGACTCGCCGACGTGGAAGCGCGGGAACGCCTGGCGCTCGAACAGCGCGACGCGGTGGCCTTGCTGCGCCAGCAGCGCAGCGGCGGTGGCGCCGGCAGGGCCGCCGCCGGCGACGATGACGTCGAAGCTCTCTTGGGTCTGCATCACGTGCGGGCGCGTCATGGTAGCGTGGGGTTCGCGCGCGGGCGCAGGTGGGGATTCTGCCGACCGCGGATTTTCGGGGCGCCGCGACCGACGCGCCTGTCGTGGCGCGTTCCGCACGCGCAGCGGCTACCATCGAGCGCTCCATGGCCTCCGAACCTGACAATTCGGCCACGAAGACCGGCAACTACTTCGTCGCCAACTACCCGCCGTTCTCGACGTGGCGCGTCGAGGACGCGCACGTCGCGACCGGGCGGCTCGCGCGTCCGCCGGCCGAGGGCACGCCGTTCGGGCTCTACGTGCACGTTCCGTTCTGCAGGAAGCGCTGCGACTTCTGCTACTTCCGCGTCTACACCGACAAGAACGCTGCGGCGATCGGGCGCTACCTCGACGCGGTGGTCGAGGAGGCCCGCATGCTGTCCGCACAGGCAGCGGTCACGGGTCGGCGACTGGACTTCGTGTACTTCGGCGGCGGCACGCCGTCGTACCTGTCCGTCGACCAACTCCGCTACCTGTTCGATGGCCTCCAGCAGCACCTGCCGTGGGCCAGCGCGCGGGAGGTCACGTTCGAGTGCGAGCCCGGCACGCTGCAGGAGCCGAAGGTCCACGCGCTCGCAGCGCTCGGCGTCACCCGCTTGAGCATCGGCGTCGAGAACTTCGACCCCGACATCCTGGCCCGGAACAACCGCGCCCACCGCGCCGCAGAGATCGACCGCGCCTACGGCTACGCGCGCGACGCCGGCTTCCGCCAGGTCAACATCGACCTGATCGCTGGCATGGTCGGGGAGACCGACGACAACTGGCGGCGCTGCATCGAGCGCACCGTCGCGCTCGGCCCGGACAGCGTGACCATCTACCAGATGGAGATCCCGTTCAACACGACCGTCGCGAGGCGGATGAAGGACGGCGAGCAGGACGTCGCGCCCGTCGCGGACTGGGCGACCAAGCGCCGCTGGGTCCAGGAGGCCTTCGAGGCCTTGGAGCAAGCCGGCTACCGCGTCGGCAGCGCGTATACCGCCGCGCGGGGCGAAGACGCGACGTTCCTCTACCGGGACGGGCTCTGGCACGGCGCCGACCTGCTCGGCCTGGGCGTCGCGTCGTTCGGCCACATCGGCGGCGTGCACTACCAGAACCTGCATGACTTCGATCCCTACCTGGAGCGGGTGGAGGCGGGCGAGCTGCCGATCCACCGGGCGCTAGAGCTCACCGACGACCAGCGGCTGATCCGCGAGTTCATCCTGCAGCTCAAGCTCGGCGCGATCGACACGCGCGCGCTCCGCGCCAAGTTCGGCGTCGACCCGCTCGAGCGCTTCGCGGCGACGCTGCAGAAACACCGCGACGACGGCTTCCTCGAGGTCTCCGGCGCGCGGGTCGAGCTCGCGCGACACGGCCTGCTGCAGGTCGACCGGCTGCTGCACGACTTCTTCCCCGAAGAGCACCGCGCGGTGCGCTACGCCTGAGCCATGGCGCACCGCTTCACGATGACGCGCCGCGTCACCTTCGCCGAGACCGACATGGCCGGCATCCTGCACTTCTCGAACTACTTCCGCTTCATGGAGGAGGCCGAGCACGCGTTCTTCCGCTCGCTCGGCTTCCGCGTGCACCTGTGCGAGCGGAGCGGGGCGTGGGGCTGGGCGCGCCGCAACGCGTCCTGCGACTACCGTCGGCCGCTGCGCTACGAGGACGAGGTCGAGCTGCAGCTGCTGGTCAAGGAGAAGCGCGACAAGGCGCTCGTCTACCAGGTGCGCTTCGCGCTCGAAGGCCAGGAGGTCGCGCGCGGCGAGGTCACCGCGGTGTGCGTCGCCAAGGCAGCCGACGGTCAGCTGCGCGCCGCGGCGATCCCGCCTGCGGTCGACGCGGCCGTCGAAGCAGCCCCCGCTGACATGACTTTGTGACAACCGGGGTTGCGGCCGCGAGAGCGCGCGCGAACCCTGGGTCGCCAAGCGCCGCGGGCTATACTCCGCGTCCCGATCGGGGCCTGCCGCCGCCCGATCGACTGAGCCGAGCCATGACAAGACGCACCCCTACGCTGACCGCCGCCGCGGGCGCAGCGCTCCTGCTCGCCTTTGCCCCCTGCGGATGCGTCGGCAAGAAGCGCCTCCCCAACCAAGACGCGGTCGACGGCTGGCTCAGCTGGCGCGGACCGGAGCAGAACGGCCGCTCGCGGGAGACCGGGCTGCCCGCGTCCGCGGCGGTCGACGCGGCGGCCCCGACCTGGCGCTACGACCTGAGCGGGCGCGGCACGCCGGTCATCGCCGACGGGCGCGTCTACACGATGGGCTACGAAGGCGACGGCAAAGACCTCGAGGAGGTGCTCGTCTGCCTCGACGAACGCACCGGCGAGCGCGTCTGGGAGCAGCGGTTCCAGCACTTCCTCACCGACATCATCTACTACCGGTTCGCGATCGGCAGCCCGACGGTCAACAGGCGGAACGGCGACGTCTACTGCATCACGTCGGCGGGCCTCTTGTGCGCGTTCACCCGCGACGGCGAGCTGCGCTGGCAGCACGCGCTCGGCGCCGAATACGGACGCCTGGTGTTCCCCAACGGCCGCACCGGCGCGGTCGCGCTGACCGACCAGGACGTCGTGCTCCACATGACGACGTCGGGATGGGGACCGCAAGGGCCCGCGCGCGGGCGCTTCTTCGCGTTCGACCAGGAGACCGGGGCGTGCACCTGGACGTCGACGCCCGGCGGGCCGCCCAAGGACATCTCGTATTCGATGCCGGTGTTCGAGGAGCGCGGCGGGCGCCTGCTCGCCTACGCGGGGCTCTCGGGCGGCCACATGACCTGCGTCGACGCGCGCACGGGTAACGCGCTGTGGCGCTTCCCGATGTGCACCGGCGGCATGAGCTCGAGCGCGGTCATCTACAACGACACGCTGATCGCGGTGCACGGCAAGGAGAACCTCGACTCCTCGACCGCCGGACGCATGGTCGCCATCAAGCTCGGCGCGATGCCCGGCGAAGACAACCAGCAGCTGGTGCTCGGCAAGGAGCACGAGGCCTGGCGCAACGAGCTGACCGCGTTCACGAGCTCGCCCGTGCTCGTCGGCGACCGGATCTACTCCACGGTCGCGACGGGCGAGCTGGCCTGCGTCGACGCCGACACCGGCGCGGTGCTCTGGCAGCAGAAGCTCGCCCCCGACCAGATCCACGCCTCGCCCGTCTACGGCGACGGCCGGCTGT
>CAZTQF010000338.1:0-4229 GCA_964615255.1 uncultured candidatus Brocadiaceae bacterium
CGGCGCTGAAGGGCGCGGTCGCGACGGTCTACACGCACCCGCTGAGCATGGGGTCGGCGTCGAACGCCCACTACGGCGGCAATGCCAAGACCTACATGAACGTCGGCCTCGCGATGGGAGACGCGATGGTCAAGCTGCTGCAGGCCAAGCCGCGCTAGCGGCGCGGCCGGGGCAGCAGCGCCGGCGCTTCGTCCAGCCACCGCCGCAGCTCCTGCTCGAGCGCTGCGGCGCGTTCGGGTCGGTAGGAGGCGCGGTCGTCGGCTTCTGCGATGTCCGCGCGCAGGTCGTAGAGCGCGGCGCGCTGCGTCTCGTGGTCGTAGACGAGCTTGAGGTCGCCGCGGCGGAGCGCGCTGGTCGGCCGCCGCGCGAACGCCCCGTCGCGGAACCGCCCGTAGTCGGGCGCGTGGAAGCGCAGCGAGCGCTCGGCGGGCGGGGCGCCGGCGAGCGTCGGCGCGAGGTCGGCGCCGTCCAGGTCGGCGGCCGCGGGCGCGCCCGCCGCGTGGCAGAGCGTCGGGAACAGGTCCAGCTGGCTGACCGGGTGATCGTGGACCGCGCCCGGAGTCGTCACGCCGGGCCACCGCACGATCAGCGGCGTGCGCACGCCGCCTTCGTAGAGCCAGCCTTTGCCCGCGCGCAAGGGCGCGTTGCCCGACGCGACCGTGCCGCCGTTGTCGGACGCGAAGATCACGATGGTGTCGTCGCTGAGACCGCGCGCCTGGAGGTGGGCGAGCACCGCGCCGACGGCCGCGTCCAGGTCCGCGCACATTGCCGCATAGACGGCGTCGCGTCCCTGCAGGCCGCGAGCCTTCGCAGCGCGCAGGGAGTCGGGCTTCGCCTCGCGCGGGCCGTGCACGCTGAAGTAGGGCAGGTAGAGAAACCACGGCCGCCCGTCGTCGCGGTCCAAGAACGCCTTGGCCTGGTCGCTGACGAAGTCCGACATGTGCACGCCGTCTTCGACCGGGACCTCGGGGATCGTCGAGAAGCCGGGATAGAAGTAGCGCTGCTTGCCGCTCGGGCTGCGCGTCTGGACCGCCTCCTCGAAGCCGCGCGCGAGCGGGTGCCACTCGCTGACGCGGCCGCCGTCGTGGCCTAGGTGCCACTTGCCGTAGCAGCCGGTGCGGTAGCCCGCGTCCTGCAGCGCCTCGGCGAGCGTCGGCAGCTCGCGCGGCAGCCGCCGCCGGTTCGTCGGGGAGTCGAGCTGGCGGGCCTCTGCGTGGCCCTGCTCGGGTTCGTTGACGCAGTAGATGCCGTGCGCCAGCACGTCGCGGCCCGTCAGCAAGCTCGCGCGAGACGGCGCGCACACGGCGGCGGCCGCGTAGGCGTCCGTGAACCGCGCGCCGGCCGCTGCCAGGGCGTCGATCGCGGGCGTGCGGTGGTCGGCGTTGCCGTAGCAGCCGAGGTCGTTCCAGCCGAGGTCGTCGGCGTAGAGCAGCAGGACGTTGGGCTGCGCTGGCTGCTCCTGCGGCGCGCCTGCGCAGGCGGACAGCAGCGCCGTCGCGGCGCACAGCAGACGGCGAGAGCAGGAAGCGCTGGGCGGCATGTCGCCAAGATTGCCGCGAGCGCGCTCGCGGGACTACGATGGACCGTCTCACGAGCAACCCTTCCCCTGACGAGGAGCCCCACCTTGCAACTGTCCAGCACCAGCATCCAGGACGGCGCGCCGATCGCCGCGACGTTCGCGTTCGGCAAGCCCGACCCCGACACCCACATCGCGCTCTCCGACAACCGCAGCCCGCAGCTGGCCTGGACCGGCGCTCCCGAAGGCACCAAGAGCTTCGCGGTCCTGTGCATCGACCCGGACGTGCCGAGCGTCGGCGACGACGTCAACCAGGAGGGCCGCACGGTCTCCGCCGACCTGCCGCGCGTCGACTTCGTGCACTGGGCGATGGTCGACGTGCCGGCGTCGTGCTGCGAGCTCGCTGAGGGCGCCTGCGGTGAGGGAGTGGTCGCGCGCGGCAAGCAGGATCCGCCCGGCCCCGATGGCTCGCGGCAGGGCGTCAACGACTACACCGCCTGGTTCGCGAGCGACGCCGACATGTCTGGCGCCTACAAGGGCTATGACGGCCCGTGCCCGCCGTGGAACGACGAGCTGCGGCACCGCTACACCTTCTCGGTCTACGCGCTCGACGTCGACCGACTCGAAGTCGACGGCGACTTCACGGCGGCGGATGTGCAGGCCGCGATGGAGGGTCACGTGCTGGCCTCTGCCGCGATCACCGGCACCTACACCAACAACCCGGCCGTCGCTTGAGGCCGGCCGCCGGCGCTGCGCCGGTCGGTGGCCGCAGCTGCGGCCGTGACTATTCCTCGCCCCGGTTCGCGTCGCGCCCGAGCACCTGCGCTGCGACCTCTGCGAATCTCCGCAGGGTGTAGGGCTTGGTCATGGAGAGGGCGTAGTCCGCGCCGACGACGTCGTTCATCTCGGCGGAGAACTCGCCGCTGACGAAGATCGTGCGCGGCGCCAGCGCCGGTCGGTGTCGCTGGATCCACTCGAACACGGCGGGGCCGCCGCCGCCGGGCATCCGCACGTCCAGGAACACGAGGTCGAACTCGCGCTCCTCGAGCTGCTGGATCGCGGCGGGTGCGTCCTGCGCGAGCGTCAATGGCACGTCGTGGCGAACCGCGGTGCGCTCGAGGATCGTGCGGATCGTCTCCTCGTCGTCGGCGACCAGCATGCGCACCCCGCCCAGCGACGTCCACGGATCGACTTCGGGCGCCTGCTCCGCTGCGTTCGGGGCGGCGTCCTCCCTGGCGGCCGGCAGCGTGATGCAGAACACCGCGCCGCCGCCGGGGTTGTCCTCGATCTCGACGCGGCCGCCGTGGTTGGACGCGATCGACTGGACGACGGTGAGGCCCAGGCCGGTGCCGATGCCCTTGGACTTGGTCGAGAAGAACGGCTCGAACAGCCGCGCCCGGTGGTCTCGGGGCACGCCGGGGCCGCGGTCGCAGACCCGGACCTCGACGACGTCGCGCACCGAGGTCAGCTGAACGGTCACGATCCGGCGCTCCTCGGGCTGCTCCGCGACGGCGTCGAACGCGTTGCGGACCAGGTTGACGAGCGCCTGCAGCAGCTGGTTGGAGTTGCCGCGCACCGCCGGCAGGTCCGGCCGCAGCTCGACCTCGAGGCGCGCGCGCGCCGCGGACTTCTTGTGGTAGCGCGTCAGGTTCTGCAGAGACTCGATCAGCTCGCGCAGGTCGACCCGCGCGTCCATGTCGTCGTTGTCGCGCGCGTAGTTCTTGATCTCGGCCACGATCTTGGCCGAACGGTGCAGCTCGGTGAGCGCGATGCGGACGAGGTCCTCCTGCTCGGCGCTGTCGACCGATCCCAGCAGATCGAGGCAGCCGATGGCGCCGGTCAGCGAGTTGTTGAGCTCGTGGGCGACCATCGACGCGATCTGCCCCATCGAGGCCATGCGCTCGGTGTGCAGCATCTGCGGCCGCAGGGCCTTCTCGCCGGAGAGGTCTCGCAGCACGCAGACGGTCAGGCTGAGGTCCTCGCTCGGCGCGGCGCTGAAGCCCGTCGTGATCGGCTCGTTGTTCGGGAGCAAGAACCGCAGTTCCTCGCGCGCAGGTCGTTCGCCGTGCGACGTCGCAGCCAGCATCCGCTCGAGCGCGGGGCGGTCCAGCGCGTGGGCCAGCTCGTGCAGCGTGCTGTCGATCAGCTCGCCCTCGGTCCGTCTCAGCAGGCGGACGCCAGCTGGGTTGATGAACCGCACGACGCCGTCCGGGTCGGTCGTGATGATGGCCAGCGGCGAGGCCATCCAGGCCTGCCGGGTGATGTTCTCGTCGACGCTCAAGACAGTCATGGCCAGCGTAGATCCGTTGGCGCCGGCGCCCCTTTCCGATGCGGAAAAATCGACCGATCCAGCGCCGGCTGCGCACTAGTGCCCATGCCGTGGCGGGCCGTCGAACGGGTCGGTAGCGTGTCGTGCATGTATTCGAGCAACGAGCTGAAGAAGGGCGTGATCGTCGACCTCGACGGAGCCCCACACATCGTCGAGAACACGCAGGCGGCGTCGGGCGGCGCGCGCGGCGGCACGACGACCTACCACGTCCGCTGCCGCAACCTGAAGACCGGCCAGCGGCTCGAGAAGTCCTGGCGCGCGGGCGAGATGGTGCCCGCCGCCGACGTCGAGAAGCGGCCGGTGCAGTATCTCTACGACGAGCCGGGCATGTGTCACTTCATGGACAGCGAGTCGTACGAACAGTTCGCGCTGTCGCACGAAGAC
>CAZTQF010000339.1:0-4187 GCA_964615255.1 uncultured candidatus Brocadiaceae bacterium
ACCGCGCGCGCTTCATCTCCGCGATGCGCCGCGCGTTCGACGACAACGACTTCCTCGACGTCGAGACGCCGGTGCTGAACCGCGCGACGCCCGAGGGCGCGCGCGACTACCTGGTGCCGAGCCGCGTGCACCCGGGCAAGTTCTACGCGCTGCCGCAGAGCCCGCAGGTGCTCAAGCAGATCTGCATGATCGCGGGCGTCGACCGCTACTACCAGATCGCCCGCTGCTTCCGGGACGAGGACCTGCGCGCCGACCGGCAGCCGGAGTTCACGCAGGTGGACCTCGAGATGTCGTTCGTCGAAGAGGACGACGTGTTGGACCTGGTCGAGCGCACGGTCGTGCACGCCTTCAAAGAGGGCTTCGACATCCAGCTGCCGACGCCGTTTGCGCGGATGAGCTTCGAGGAGGCCGTCGAGCGGTTCGGCAGCGACAAGCCCGACCTCCGCTTCGGGATGGAGCTGGTCGATCTGAGCGCGCACGCGGCGGGGTCGGCGTTCCAGGTGTTCTCGGGCGCGGTCGGCGCGGGCGGCATCGTCAAGGGGATCTGCGCCAAGGGCGCGGCGGCGGGCTACAGCCGCAAGAAGATCGACGGGCTGACGAAGCACGCGCAGGAGTACGGCGCCAAGGGGCTCGCGTGGGCGAAGGTCACCGAGGCTGGCGTCGAGGGTTCGATCGCGAAGTTCTACGAGGGCGACGCGGGACAGGAGCTGATCCGGCTGATGGGCGCGGAGCCCGGCGACCTGCTGCTGTTCGGCGCCGACCAGGCCAAGGTCGTGCACCGCGCGCTCGGTGAGGTCCGGCTCAAGGTCGGCTCGGAGCTCGGGCTGAGGGACCCCAAGGCGTTCGCCTGCTGTTGGGTGCTGAACTTCCCGATGTTCGAGTGGAACGAGGACCACCAGCGCTGGCAGTACGCGCACAACCCGTTCTCGGCGCCGGTCGACTGGGACCACACGGACTTCGAGCAGGATCCCGCGTCCCACCGCAGCCGCGCCTACGACTTCGTGATGAACGGCTGGGAGCTCGGCTCCGGCTCGATCCGGATCCATCGCCCGGAGCTGCAGAAGAAGGTGTTCCGCTTCCTCGGCATCAGCGAGGAAGAGCAGCAGCGCAACTTCGGCTACATGCTCGAGGCCTACAAGTACGGTGGCCCGCCGCACGGCGGCATCGCGCTCGGCCTGGACCGCATGGTCGCGCTGGCGCTCGGGCGCGAGGGCATCCGGGACGTGATCGCGTTCCCGAAGACGGCGATGGCCGTCGACCTGATGAGCCAGGCGCCGAGCGCGGTCACGGCTGCGCAGCTTGAAGAGCTGAAGCTCCAGCACCAGCCGAACGACGCCGCCAAAGACGCGCCGTGAGCGTCGCGCGCGACGTCGCCGCTGTCGCGCTCGCGCTGATGGTCGTCGGCTGCGGGGCTCTGGCGCCGGCCACTCGGACCGAGGCTCTGGTGCCCAGGCCGACGCCCGCGCAGCTGCGCTGGCAGGAAGCGGAGCTGGGCCTCGTCTTTCACTACGACCTGCACGTCTTCGCGGACGGCCGCTACGTGCAGCGCGAGGCGCGGGCGGCGCCTGCCGCAGACGTGGACCTGTTCGCGCCCAGCCAGCTCGACACGGATCAGTGGGCGCGCGCCGCCAAGGCAGCGGGCGCCCGCTTCGCGATCTTGACCGCGTCCCACGAGACCGGCTTCCGGCTGTGGCGTTCGGACGCCAACCCCTACAGCGTCGCGGCGACGAAGTGGGGGCAGAGCGGCCGCGATCCGGTCGCGGAGTTCCACGCTTCGTGCCGGCGCCACGGCCTGCTCCCCGGCGTCTACATCGGCACCCGCTGGAACGCGCAGCTCGGGGTGGCGGACTTCCGCGTCACGCCCCGCAGTCCGCTCACCCAGGAGGCCTACAACCGGCTCGTCGAGGCCGAGGTCACCGAGCTGTGCACGCGCTACGGGGACTGGTTCGAGCTCTGGTTCGACGGCGGCGCGCACGGGCCTGCAGAGGGGGGCCCCGATCTGCTGCCGATCGTGCAGGAGCACCAGCCGGACGCGGTGTTCTACCACAACCTCGAACGCGCCGACGCGCGCTGGGGCGGCTCCGAGTCCGGCACCGTGCCGTATCCTTGTTGGGCGACGTTTCCGTTCCGGGCGACGGGCGCCGGAGAGACGGCGCCTCCAGAGATCGCAGCGAACAGCTTCGCGCTGCTCAAGCACGGCGACCCCGACGGTGGTTGGTGGATGCCGGCGATGTCCGACGCGCCGCTGCGCGGCTTCGGGGGACACGAGTGGTTCTGGGAGCCAGGTGACGAGCGCCTGCTCTACCCGGTCGAGGCGCTGGTCGACATGTACTGCCGATCGGTCGGCCACAACTCGACGCTGATCCTGGGCGTGACCCCCGACAGCCAAGGGCTCATCCCGGACGCAGACGTCGCGCGCCTCGAGGCGTTCGGCGCCGCGACCGAGCGGCTGTTCGCGCGGCCGGTCGCGCGCACTGCCGCGCCCGCGCGCGGTCGGGTCGTCGAGCTGCCGCTGCACGGGACGGTCGACCTGCTCGTCATGCAGGAGGACATCCGCCTCGGTGAGCGGATCCGGGCCTACGAGGTGCAGGTCCGGCGCGAGGGCTCGTGGCGCACGATCGCCGCTGGGAGCTGTGTCGGGCACAAGCGGATCCAGCGCCTGGCGGCGCCCGCCGACGGCGACGCGCTGCGGGTGGTGGTCACGGCGTCCCGCGGGGAGCCGCGCCTGCGCGCCGTCGCGGCCTACTGCGCGCCGGAACTCTCACCGGGTCGGCCCCGGTAGCGCAGGTCACTGCTCCTCGTAGACGTTGCCCTGGACGTTGCCGGAGATCTGGTTCTCGAGCGGCAGGAGGGTGACGTCCACAGGCGTGTTCTCGATCCGCACGCCGTACTCGAGGTTGTTCAGGATGTCGTTGTCGAAGACCGTGACGCCGCTGCTGTCACGCAGCCGCACGCCGCTCCCGACGTTCTCGCGCAGGACCGACGTGCGCAGCGAGACGCCGATGGCGTCGCGGACCAGCACGCCGTGGTCGAGGTTGCCGCTCGCGAGGCAGTCTTCGACGAAGACGTCGGCCGACGCTTCGCGGATCCGGACGCCGGCGTCGGCGTTGTCGGTCGCGTCACAGTCGCGCACGGTCACGCCGATCGACTCCCGGACCTCGATCCCGGCGTCGCCGCACTGCGTCGCGACCACGCCGAGCACGAGCACGTCTTCGCAGTCGCGGACGCGCACGCCGCCGTGCGGCGCCGACACCGTCACGTTGCGGACCTCTACGCCCACGGTAGAGCGCACCTCGATGGCGGCCGCGGGGAGGCCCGGAGCGCCGGTCAGCACGGTCTGGGCGCCTTCGCCGACCAGGATGAGCGGCTTGCGCACGACGAGGCGTCCGGCGAACTGTCCGGCGCCGATCAGCACGGTGTCGCCGGGCTGCGCGTCGTTGATCGCCTGCTGGACCTGCTGGAGGTCCGCGGCGAGCACCGGGTCGGTCGAGATGGCCGCGCTCTCTGCGCCGCTGTCGCCGCTGCCGCCCCCGCTCGAACAAGCGGTCGCCGCGAACAGGGACAAGAGAGAGAGGAGGCTCGTGAGGCGTGGGTTCATGAATCGTGTCGGATTTCCTGAGGCGTGCACGAGTCTAGTCGGCGGCCCGCCGGTCCCACCATGCCCAAAAGTGCGGGGAGGTCGTCCGCAGCGGCGAATGCGGGCGCTGCCGCGGTCGATGCGTCGCTACAGCTTGAACATGTCTTCCGTCGGTCGGCACACGCGCTTGAGGTGCAGCGGGCGCCGAAGACCGTCCTTGCCGTGCTCGGCCGCCGGGCGGGTGCGCGCCTGCCACTCCTCGAAGACGGCCATCGACTTGCCGATGTCGACGTAGACGTCGCCGTAGCGGTCGCCTGGCTCGGCCTTGCTGACGGTGACCACCTGGTGCCAGCAGTGCATGCCGCTGATGGGGTCGGGCTGCGCTGGGAACGTCATGTTCTGGTGCACGCCGCCGCTCGACCACCAGACCTTGTCGCTGTCCTCGTCGTCGGACGCGAAGCTGTCGACGGGCTTGGTCCGCCGCATCAAATACGCGGTCTCGCTGACTTTGCGGAGGTCGACGTCGTGCAGCTGCCAGTGGTTGCCCGAGACCTGGTCTCCCTTGACCGTCCAGCGTCCCATGTGGTGACTGCAGGCGACGACGCCCGGA
>CAZTQF010000340.1:0-4170 GCA_964615255.1 uncultured candidatus Brocadiaceae bacterium
CTGCGCGGAGAAGCGGCGGCCCGAGCTGTGCCTGACGTGCCAGCACGCCGGGATGTTCGAGCTCGGGGTCGGGACCGAGCGGCTCGAGGAGGTGGTCAAAGAGCACTTCCCAGACGCCGTCGTCGCGCGCATGGACGCCGACACCATGGCCGAGCGCGGCGCGCACGAGCGCGTGCTGGGCGCGTTCCGCAAGAAGCACATCGACGTGCTGATCGGCACGCAGATGATCGCCAAGGGGCTCGACTTCCCCGACGTCACGCTGGTCGGCGTCGTGTCGGCAGACACCGGGCTGTTCGTCCCCGACTACCGCGCCGCAGAGCGCACGTTCCAGCTCCTGCACCAGGTCGCGGGCCGCGCCGGGCGCGGCGAGAAGGCCGGCTCCGTCGTCATCCAGACCTTCTGTCCAGACAACTACGCGGTCGAGGCCGCGGCGAAGAACGATTACGACTCGTTCGTGAAGCAGGAGCTCGTGTTCCGAAAGGTGACCGGCTACCCGCCGTTCGCGCGGCTGCTGCGGGTCCTCGCCGAAGGCAAGCACGAGCGCGACGCGCAGCAGGTGCTGCGCGAGGCCTGCAAGCCGCTCGACGCGATGCCGGGCGTCGAGGTCCTGGGGCCCGCGCCCGCGGTCATCGCCAAGGTCAAGGACAGCTGGCGCTGGCACATGCTCGTCAAGTGCTTCAGCCAGGAGTCGTTCGACGCCGCGATGGGGGCCATCGGCACGGTCGAGGACCTCGCGACCCGCACCTGCCGCGTCACGCTCGACGTCGACCCCAGCAGCCTGATGTAGCGGCGGATCACGCCGCCTTGGTCACCGGTCGCGGACCTTGTCGAGCGCGCGCGTCCGCCGCGTGTAGGTGATCGTCATCAGCTTCACGTCCTTGCCGTCAGGGAGCTGCGTGAACATCTCGAACACGTGCTCGTCGTCGCTCTTGACCGTCGTCCGCAGCGTCGTCTTCGCCGGCTCCCCGTCCTGTCCGACGCCGGTCCCGGACAGCGTCATCACCTTGCCGGCAGCGTCCCAGCTGCCCTCGACGACGAGCAGGCTCGGCGTCATCGAGTCGACCCAGGTGCCGACGAGCTTCTGCTTGGCCGGGTCGTAGCCGGTCGTGCCCATCCCCTGGAAGGGCATCCCCATGACCTCTGCCTGGAAGCTGTCGACGAGCCAGAGCGGCCCGAGCGGCTGCTTGCGGACCGAAGTTCCCTTCGAGCGCGCCGGGCGGCCGGTGTTGAAGTCGAGGTACTCGAGTGCTGCGTCCCAAACGCCGACCTGGCGCGCGAGGCGCTTGTGATCGGTGGTCGCCTGCGGCGCCTGGCAAAGGAGCGGGAGGGAGAGCGTGAGCGCGAGGAGGAGCGAGCGGGTCAACATGTCCATGGAGCAAGAAGGTGTCCCGCCCATCGAACACCTTCCCGCGCCGCGTGACGAGCGGGGGTTCGGCCGACGCGCATCCAAGGTCGGCGCGCGCGCGCGTATGCTGGCGTTCGTGCAGCACTTCATCCCGTCGCAGGATCCAGCCGAGGGTCTCGGAGTCCTGACGGTCTTCCGGCTGATCGAGGAGGCGATGCCGGCGTTCTTCGCGCCCGGTAAGCGGATCCACATCGCGCGCGCGCCGGGCCGGCTCGACGTGCTCGGCGGCCTCGGCGGCGGCAGGGGGCTCGCGGTGCCGACCGCGGAGGCTGCTTGCGCCGCCGCGCAGGCCCGCGACGACGAGCTCGTGCGGCTCTGGTCTCCCTGCCGGGATGGCTCGCGGACACAGCTCCTCTCGGTGCGCCTCTCCGATCTGATCCGTCCCGAAGGGCCGCTCGACTACGAGCAGGCGCGCGCGTTCCTGCTCCCTGATCCGCGCGACCGGTGGGCGGCCTACCTGCTCGGCGCGCTGCTGGTGCTGGCGCGCGAACACGGCCTGACGCCGGCGACGGGGGCCGAGCTGCTCGTCAACAGCGACGTCCCGCAGGGCTGCGGCGTCGGTTCGTCGACGGCGGTGACGGTCGCGGCGCTGCAGGCGCTCGCCCGGCTCTACGGGGCCGAGGTCACGCCGTTCGAGCTGGCGCACCTCGCGCTCCAGGTCGAACGCCAGGTGCTGCAGGCCGACGGCCGCGCGGCGGACGCGATGGCGTCGGTGTTCGCGGAGCCCGGGCAGCTGCTCGGACTGCGAGGGGCTGCCGCGGACGTCGACGCGCGCCTGCAGGTGCCCAGCGATCTGGAGATCGTGGGGCTGGAGACCGGCACGCGTTCGGATCCACAGGCGCGCGCGCAGGATCTCGCCGAGGAGGCCGGCCGCGTCGCGCAGTTCCAGGCGCTCTTGGCGCAGCCGCCCGATCCCTCGCGCCGCCGCGAGCTGGGGGACCTCTTGTTCGCGTCGCACGCAGCCTATCGGGCCTTAGGCCTGGGCAACGACGCGTGCGACCTCGTGGTCGACTTCCTGCGTGGCCGTCGCGACCAAGGCGGCGCGGTGCTCGGCGCGCGCATGACCGGTCGAGGGGGCGGCGGCACGGTGCTGTTGCTCGGGGAGCAAGGCAAGGTGTGGTACGAGGCGCTCCGGGCCAAGAAGGCGCTCAACGAGGCGACCGGCCACTCCGGGCACGTGTTCCGCTGGTCGTCCCCCGGTGCTGCGGCCTTCGGAGAGGTCGTGCTGGAACCCAAGCCCGCTTGATCGCGTGGCCGCAGGCGCGGCACACTGCGCCCATGTCGAAACACGCCCCCGACCACCACGACGCCGACCTCGTCCTGCGCCTCTACGACCTGCGCCGGGAGCCGGTCATGCGCGCGTCGCGCGACGCCATCAACGCCGAGTTCTGGCCCCAGAACGTCGACGAGGCGGTCGCGGTGCTGGCTCCGGACCACCCCTTGAACCGCGCCTACCGGCAGACCTCGACCTACTGGGAGATGGTCTACGGCATGGCCAGGCACGGCATCGTGCACACCGACTACCTGCTCGAGAACACCGGCGAGGGCATGCTGCTGTACGCGAAGGTGGAGCCCTACCTGGCGCCGTTGCGGGCGAAAGCCCACCCGCGGATCTTCCAGAACGCAGAGTGGGTCGCGCACTCCGGAGAGCTCGCCGACACGGTGCTGCAGCGGTTCCGCGACGTCATCGCGGCGCGCCGAGGCTGAGCACGCGCCGCCTCAGCGACGCTCGAGCAGCGTCACCGCTTCGACGTGCTCGGTGTGCGGGAAGAGGTCGCACAGCCTCAGCCGCGCGACGCGGTGCGTGGCGGCGAGCCGGTCGAGGTCGCGCGCCAGCGACGCGAGCGAGCACGACACGAGCAGGACGCGCGGCGCGCTGCACGCGGCGACGGCGGCGGCGCCTGCTTCCATCAGGCCCGCGCGCGGCGGGTCGACCACCAGCGCGTCGCAGGCCGGCAGCGCCGCGGCGCCGAACGGCTGCTCGCGCACCTCGGCCCGCGAGAAGCCGTTGGCGTCGAGGTTGTGGCGCGCGTCGTCGCAGGAGCTGGGCCCGCTCTCGATCAGCGTGACGTGCTCGGCGCCGTCCTGCAGCAGGCGCAGCGCGAAGGCGCCGACTCCGCCGTAGCCGTCGACGACGCGCACGCCCCCGACGTCGCCCAGCATCGCCAGCGCCGGCCGGAACAGCACGGCGTCGGCGTGGCGGTGCAGCTGGTAGAAGCTCCCGAACGAGACCCTGAGCACCAGCTCGCCGACCTCGTCGCGCTGCCAGGCGTGACCATGCAGCGCTTGCGTGTAGGGGCCCAGCAGCGCGTTGCCGGGGCGCTCGTTGACGTTCAGCACCGCGCCGACGAGCTGGAGGGGGCGTCCTTGATCGTCTCGGAGCCCGCGCGCGGCTTCGGCGAGGTCTCGGACCAGCGCGTCGCGCCGCGGGAACTTGTTCGTCGTCGCGACGGCGCCGACGAGCAGCTCGCGGGTCGAGGGCATGACGCGCGCGCGGATCGCGCGCAGCACGCCTTCGCCGGTCCGGTCGTCGTAGGCGGGGACGCCGTGCCGTTGGATCACGTCTGCTGCCAGGCGTCCGAACGTCGTCAGCGCCCGCTGCTGGACCCGGCAGTCACGGATCGGTTCGACCTGGTGCGTGCCCCGGCGGTAGATGCCGAGCGCGGCGCCACGGCGGCGGGGTTGCACCGGGTAGAGGATGGCGGTGCGGTCGTAGCGTGGGGTGCGCGGCGGGAGCGCGTGCTCGACCTCGGCATCGCCCAAGT
>CAZTQF010000341.1:0-4167 GCA_964615255.1 uncultured candidatus Brocadiaceae bacterium
CCGCACGCGCGCCGACAGGATGTCGGGGCCGAGCTTCTTGAGGAACGGGTGCTCGTCGAGCTCTTCGTCAGCCAGCACCTCGATGTCCGACGCCGAGTAGAGCCGCGCCGAGCGCTTGGCCGTGTGCACGGCGAACCGCAGCTGGCGGTTGGTCTCCGGCTCGCGGCCGCGCGCCGTCACATACCAGCGGCCGTAGAGCTGGTTGTGTGAGTAGACGTTCCAGCCGCCTTCGAAGCGGGTGAGCAGCGCTTTGCCGCGCGACTCCACGGCGAGCACCGCGCGGCCCTGCAGCATCTTCGCGTGGTCAAAGAGGTGCGGAAACGCGAACCAAACCTCCTCGGCGACCTTGCCCTGCAGCGCCTTTGCGATGCGGTCGGCCTCCTGGCGGATCTCGGGGCCCTCGGGCATGTCCGAACCTTCGCGCGCGCCAGCGCTCCAGACGCAGCCGGCGCGCGTCCCGCTCGCATCCGCTCCAGGCCCGCGCGCGAACCCCTCGGACACCTGTCCGCGCCCGCCCTGGTCCCACCGTCCTGATGATCAAGTCCTCGCTCGCCGTCGCCGCAACCTGCGTTGCCGTCTCTTTTTCCACCAGCCTCTCGGCGCAGTCGTTCCGGCTCGGCTTCCGAGACGGCGTCGGCGCCTGGAACACGGTGCTCGACGGCGTGATGGGCGGCCTGTCGACCGGGAGGGTGTCCCAGCCTGAAGCGGGGCTGCTGCGCTTCACGGGCACGCTGTCGCTGGAGAACAACGGCGGCTTCTCGCAGATGCGGACCGCGGTCGCCGCAGGCGCGCTCCGTGGCGCCGATGGGCTGATCCTCGAGGTGAAGGGCGACGGCCGCACCTACAACTTCGACATCCGCCAGAGCAACGTCCGGATGATGGCCGGCTCCTACCAGCAGAGCTTCGCGACCACGGACGGCCAGTGGACCGAGGTGCGCCTGCCCCTCGAAGACTTCACGCTCTACAGCTTTGGCCGCAAGGTCCGCCGCGCGCCCGCGCTCGACCCGGCCAAGATCGAGTCGATCGGGGTCACCTTGTCTGACAAGAAGGCCGGGCCGTTCGCGCTCGAGGTCCGCTCGATCGCCTCCTACGCAGGCGGCGCCGACGCCGGCGACGGGGGCGGCGAGGCGAGCGGCGACGGCAGCGACCTCGGCTCGGTCGCCAAGGCCGCGGGCCTGACCCAGCTGCTGGCGCTGGTCCAAGCCGCCGACCTCGAGCTCCCGGACACTCCGGTCACGATCCTCGCGCCGACCAACGACGCGTTCGGGGCGCTGCCCGAGGAGACCGTGAAGTCCCTGCTGGCACCCGAAGGCCGCGAGACGCTCCGAACCATCCTGCAGCACCACGTCCTGCTCGGCGCGCAGTCGTCAGCCGAGGTGCTCAACCGCCGCGCGCTCACGAGCGCGATCGGCCAGCAGCTGCTCGTCGACGACCTCTCCCAGACCGTCGGCGGCGCCGGCATCGTCGCGACCGACGTCGCGTTCGACGGCGGCGTCGTCCACGTCATCGACGCGGTGCTGATGCCTGAGACCCGTTCGATCACGCAGCTCGCGGTCGCGACCGACCAGCTGCAGACGCTGGTGGCGGCGGTCAAGGCAGCCGGCCTTACCCGCCAGTTCGGCGGCGACAGCGGCCCGTGGACGGTGTTCGCGCCGGTCGACAGCGCCTTCGCCAAGCTCCCCGAAGGCACGTTGGAGTCGCTGCTGGAGCGCGGCAACCGGCGCACGCTGACCGAGATCCTGGGTCTGCACGTCGTGCCGGGCCGCCTCGCAGCGCGCGACCTGCTGTCGAAGAAGCAGCTGACGACGCTGATGGGCGCACCGATCGCGGTCACGCTCGCCGACCGCAAGCTCAAGATCGGCGGCGCGCAGGTGGTCACAGCCGACATTCAGGCCAAGAACGGCGTCGTGCACCTCATCGACACCGTCATCACCGAACCCATCGGCGGCTCGCGCGGCGCGACCGGCCGTGACCTCGAGCCGCGCGAGCCCCGGGCGGTCGACGCAGGCGCGGCGGCCATGCGAGTCTACGAGGTCGCGATCAACCGTGGGGCCGCACTGTGGAACGGCGGCAACCGCGACGGCTGCGCCGCCGTCTACGAGGTCGCGATCAGCGCCATGATCGGGCTCGGCAGGGACCGCCTCCCCACGGAGGTCGTCGATGCGCTGGCCGAGGGCCTCGACCGCGGCGAGGGACAGGAGGCCATCGAGTCGGCGTGGACCTACCGCAGCGCCCTCGACACGGCCTACCGCCAACTTCGTAGGTAGCGCAGCGCCGCCGCGCTGCTGGGAGCGTCGCATCCGATCGTGACGCGAGCGCCGCGGTCGCAGGAGCAGGCGATGGCATGGGCCTGTCAGCCTCAGCCTGAGGCGCAAGGCAGGGAATACCCCTAAATCGGGTAGATCAAGGCGTTTCTCTAGGCTACCCCTTCGCCCCTTGGCCACTTTCCAGAGCGGCCGCCTGGTGACACCATAGGGACATCGTGGGCCTTCGCCCACGGCGTCTCCCGTGCCCTCCACCTCGCTGCTCACCGACGGCTACCTGGCCCACTACGCGTGCCAGACGGTCATCTGCGCGTTCATCGCGACCGTGCTGGCGGCGCTGAGTCGCCTGCAGCCGACAGGCCTCATGCGCTGGTGGAGCGTCTCCTGGGCCGCGCACGCCGCCTACATCGCATGCGCCGGGCTGGCGTTCTACTTCGTGCTCGCGGGCGCCAAGCCGACCGACCCGTCGCGGCTGCTCACAGGCGCGCTCGCGATGACGAGCGCCGTCGTCCAGATCTACACGCTGGTCGCCGGCTGGGTCACGGAGCGGCGCGGCGTCAACACGTGGTCGCGCGCGCGGCTGAACAAGCTCCTCCTGTATGCCGCCGTGTTCGGGATCGCGGTCACGCTGGTCCTGCACTTCGCGGCCGACTCGCGGACGCGCTTTGTCAGCAAGGTCAGCCTACGCGGCCTGCTGGTCGGCTGCGCGTATCTGTGGATCGGCGTCGCGGTGCTACGGAGGATCGCGCTGATCCGGTTGATCCGCGTCTGGCTGGGGCTTGGCTTCATCATCTTCGGGCTCAAGCACGTCCAGCACGCATACATCACCTACTTCCACCAGGGCCTCGTCTCCTACGAGGCCGAGTATTTGCTGCAGTTCGTCGATCTCGCCCTGCACACCATCATCGCGGCCCCGATGCTGCTCTGGGTGTGCCTGCGGTTCGCGGACCGCAGCGCGCTGCAGCGGCGTGAGCTCGAGCGCCGCGCCGCCATGCTGGCCGAGCAGGACATCCAGCTGGCGCGACGGCAGCGAATGTCCGCGATCGGGCGCATGGCCGCCGGCGTCGCGCACGACTTCAACAACGTCCTCTCGGTCATCCAGAGCTGGACGGACATCCTCCGGCACGACTCCAAGCTCGACGAGCTCGGCGAAGAAGGCGTGGAGGAGATCGACGCCGCCGCCAAGCAGGCTGGCGCCATCAGCCAGCAGCTGATGCTGTTCGGCGGCAAGCAGGTGATGCAGACCGCGCTGATCTCGGTGCGCGACGCGCTGGACGAAGCCGGGCGACGGGTCCCGCAGCTCGGCAAGCGCGACTTCCGCGTCGAGGCGCCGGAGTCCCTGCCGCTGATCCGAGGCGACCGCGCGATGCTGGTCACCGCCCTGCAGAACCTCCTGATCAACGCCGTCGACGCCACCGCGAACAGAGGCCGCATCGTCCTGGCCGCGCAGCTGATCACGGTCGGCGAGGAGGCGGCAAAGCGGCACGAGGTCGAAGGAGGCGACTACGTCGAGCTGCTGCTGACAGATGACGGCGAGGGCATCCCGGAGGACGTGCTGCAGAAGGTCTTCGACCCGTTCTTCACGACCAAGGAGAACGGCAACGGCCTCGGCCTGCCTTCGGTGCACGGGTTCGTCACGCAGTCCGGCGGCGCGATGGAGATCGACTCCGAGCCCGGCCGCGGCACGCGCATCCGCCTGCTGCTCCCGATCGCGACAGAGACGACCGAGGATGTCGACATCGCGCTGCCCACCGTCGAGATCGCGCGCCCCGTCCCGGTCGGCGAGGCGCTCCGGGTCATGGTCGTCGACGACGAGCGCTCGATCGCCACCCACACCGCGCGCGTCCTGGAGCGCGAGGGCTTCCAAGTCACCACCTTCACCTGCCCCACCGCCGCGCTGGCC
>CAZTQF010000342.1:0-4166 GCA_964615255.1 uncultured candidatus Brocadiaceae bacterium
CGCTGCGCCACGAAGTCGACGAGGTGCTGTCGCGGGTCGATCTCGACGGCGGCCGCGGCGTCGAGACCCTGTCGGGCGGCGAGGCGCGCCGCGCCGCACTGGCCCGCGCGCTGATCGGCGATCCCGACGTGCTGCTGCTCGACGAGCCGACGACCGGCCTCGACCCGCAGTCGCGCCGCCAGCTCTGGCAGGTGGTCCGCGACTATCGGGCGCAGGGGGGCACGGTGCTGCTGACGACGCACTACATGGACGAAGCCCAACAGCTCTGCGATCGCGTCGCGATCGTCGACCGCGGCAAGGTGATCGCGTTGGGTTCACCTGCCGAGCTGATCCGCTCGCTCGGGGCAGAGCACTTCGTGGTCGCAGACCTCGTCGACCCCGACGCGGCCCCGGAAGATGCCTGCTTGCTCGCGCTGCCCGACGTCGTCGCGGTCGAGCGCCGCGGCGAACGGGTGGAGTGCACGGTCGCCTCGGTGCACACCGCGCTGCCCGCGATCCTGGCAGCGCTGGAGCAGCGCGGCGTCGCCATTGACGGACTCGCGACGCGTCACGCGACGCTCGAGGACGTGTTCGTGCACCTGACCGGCCGCCACCTCCGCGTCGGAGGTGAAGCGTGAGGTGGCGCGTCGTCAAGGCGGTCGCGTGGCAGGCGTTCCTGGAGTTCTGGCGGAGCCCCGCCGCGGTCTTCTGGACCTACGGCTTCCCGCTGATGATGGCGGTCGTGCTCGGCTTCGCGTTCCAGTCGGGCGAGCCCGAGCCGGTCCCCGTCGGCGTCGTCGACTCGCCGGTCGCGCGTACGTTCCTGGCGCCGCTGGAGGACGAACCGCTGCTCGACGTCGCGTGGCTCTCTCCCGAAGACGCGGACCGCGCGCTGGGCCGCGGGCGGGTCGCGCTGACCGTGCGTTGGGGCCAGGAGCGCGAGGTGCTGCGCAGCGACCCGAGCCGGCCCGAGGCGACGCTCGCGCGGCTGTTGGTCGAGCGTCGGCTCCGCGAGGCCTACTCCGGCGAGGCGGACTACGCGCGCCCGGCGCACGAGGTCGAGGACCGCCCCGGCTCTCGCTACATCGACTTCCTGATCCCGGGGCTGATCGGCCTCAACCTGCTCGGAGCGGGGATGTGGGGCGTCGGCTTCAACCTGGTCCAGATGCGCGTCGGCAACCTGCTGCGCAGGATCTTCGTTACGCCGATGCGGCGATCGGAGTTCCTCGCCGGCTACCTGCTAGGGCGCTCCGTGCTCGTCGTGCCCGAGGCGTTCGCGATCATGAGCTTCGGCGTGGTGCTGTGGGGGGTCCCGTTCCGCGGCAGCCTGCTGGCGGCGCTGGCGCTCGTCGTGGTCGGCGGCTGGGTGTTCACGGCGATCGGCTGCCTGCTGGCCAGCCGGGCGCGCACGACCGAGGCGGTCGGCGGCCTGATGAACGCCGTGCAGCTGCCGATGTGGATCCTCGGCGGGACGTTCTTCGCCAACGAAGGCCTCGAGGGCCCGATGCGCTGGGCGGCTGAGGTCATGCCGTTGACGCACGTGAACCGAGCCCTGCGCGACGTGATGCTGGAGCCCGGCACCCTGCTCGACGTCTGGGCGCCGCTGGCCGCGCTCGCCGGCGCGGGGGGAGTGTGTTTCGCGTTGGCGATGCGCCTGTTCCGGTGGCAGTAGGAGGTCGCGCGTGGTGAACGTCGTCGTCGCAGAGAAGCCGTCGGTGGCGCGAGACCTCGCGCGCGTGCTCGGCGCGAACCGACGCCGCGAGGGCTACCTGGAGGGCAACGGCTGGAAGATCACCTGGGCGCTCGGCCACCTCGCGACGCTGAAGACGCCGGACGACTACGACCCGGCGCTGAAGCGATGGTCGCTGGAGTCGCTGCCGTTCGTGCCCGCGCGCTTCGAGCTCAAGCCGGTCGACGCGGGCGGCGACCGCAAGGACCAGCTGGATCGCGTAGCGGCGCTCTGCCGCGAAGCGGACGAGCTCGTCTGCGCGACGGACGCGGGCCGCGAGGGCGAGCTGATCTTCCGCTACATCCTGGAGTATGCGGGCTGTCCGGGCCGACCGCACAAGCGCCTCTGGCTGAGCTCACTCACCGAGCAGGCCATCCGGCAGGGCTTCGACCGCCTCAAGGAGGGCGGCGACTACGAGAACCTGCACGCAGCGGCGCGTTCGCGCAGCGAGGCGGACTGGATCGTAGGCCTCAACGCGACCCGCGCCTACACGGTGCGCTACGGCGGCGGCGTGCTCTGGAGCCTCGGGCGGGTGCAGACGCCAGTCCTGGCGTTGATCGCCGAACGCGACGACGAGATCCGCGTCTTCGACGCGCGACCCTTCTGGGAGCTGCGCACGACGTACCGTGGGGCGCTGTTCAAATACACCGGGGACCGCTTCCGCGAGCAGGCGCCGGCGACGGAGCTGCTCCAAAAGGTCACCGACGAGGAGCTCGTCGTCGCGAAGGTCGAGCAGAAGCAGGAGTCGCTGCCGCCGCCGCTGCTCTACGACCTCACGCAGCTCCAGCGCGACATGAACCTGCGCCACGGGCTGTCCGCCTCGCGCACGCTCGCGGTCGCCCAGGAGCTCTACGAGCGCAAGCTGCTGACCTATCCGAGGACCGACAGCCGGCACCTCTCGCTCGACATGGTCGATCAGGTCCGCGCGACCCTGGCGAGCCTGCGTGAGTGGGACCCCGGCGCGCTGGCGCTGCTCGCGGACTACATCGCCGGCGGCGCCGACGGCGCGCGCGGCCCGCGCAGCCGGCCCAAGCGAGTGTTCGACGACGCCAAGGTCACCGACCACCACGCGATCGTTCCGACGGGCCGCGTCGACGCGCTCTCGGGCGATCACAAGGCGGTCTTCGACGCGGTCGCGACGCGGTTGGTGCAGGTCTTCTTGGGGCCCCGGCTGCAGGACGTGACCACCGCGCACGCCGACGTCCTCGACGTGCCGTTCCGGGCGCGCGGCGTGGTCGTGACCGACCCTGGCTGGAGCGAGCTCGAGCCCAAGGAGGTCAAGCGGCCCAAGCGGCGCAGCGGCAAGAAGGGCGACGACGGCGACGAGGACAAGCAGGAGCTGCCGCCGTTCGAGGTCGGCGAGCGGGGCGCGCATCAGCCGACGCTGCACGAGGGCAAGACCAAGCCGCCGCGGCCCTACACGGAGAACACGCTGCTCGCCGCCATGGAGACGTGCGGCAAGCTGGTCGAGGACGAGCAGCTGCGCGAGGCCATGAAGGGTCGCGGGATCGGGACGCCGGCGACCAGGGCCTCGATCGTCGAGACGTTGCTGTCGCGCGGCTACATCCGGCGCGACAAGAAGGCGCTGCGCGCCACCGACCTGGGGCGCTACCTGATCGCGATCATCGCCGATCCGGTGCTGAAGTCGCCGGAGCTGACCGGTGACTGGGAGCACAAGCTCGGCGAGATCGAAGCCGGACAGCGCGCGCGCGAGGAGTTCATGGCCGAGATCGGCGAGATGGTCCGCGGCCTCGTGACCGGCGGCCTGCCGCCCCGCCCCGGCGCCGGCGAGCTCGGCGCTTGTCCGCTCTGCGCCGCCGCCGTCATCGAGGGCCGCGAGGCGTTCGGCTGCTCGAAGTGGCGGGAAGGCTGCGGATACCGCCTGCCCAAGCAATACCGCGGCTGCGCGCTGGACCGGGGCGTCGCGGCCGAGCTGCTGGCGCGCGGCGTCGTGCTCCGGCCGCTGTCGATCGAGGGCGAACCGCGCGTGCTGTGCCGCACCCGCAAGGGCGAGCTGATCGACCTCGCGCCGCCGAGCCGGGACGCGCAGCGCCGGCGCCAGCCGTCGCCCGCGCGACGGGCGCCGCGCGGCCGAAGGGCTACCTGACGCCCGTGGGTTCGATCCGCAGCACCGGGTAGGTCTCGCCCGTCTGGTCCTCG
This sequence comes from uncultured candidatus Brocadiaceae bacterium, assembly GCA_964615255.1. GTDB lineage: Bacteria > Planctomycetota > UBA1135 > UBA1135 > UBA2386. The sequence goes on from CAZTQF010000342.1 coordinate 3,869, forward strand.
AAGAAGTTCCAGGTCGACAGCCCGTCTTCGCTGAGCGGCTCGAGCAGCGTCGCCGCGACGCGCGCGAGCCGCTGGTCGGCCCGCACGATCAGCGCGCCTGCGGGCACCAGCCGCGGCGCCACTCCCTGCCAGGCGCCTTCTAGCACGAGCGCCTGGTGGCCCTGGTAGGGGCGCTTGGGCTTGCGCTTCTTGATGACGCGGAAGGCGCGCGCGTCCATCGTCGCCGCGGCGTCGAGCGGTTGGAACTGGACGCCGTGCAGGCGCAGCCGGTCGGCGACGGCGACGCTGGGGGAGAGCA
>CAZTQF010000343.1:0-4166 GCA_964615255.1 uncultured candidatus Brocadiaceae bacterium
TTCCTCAAGCAGAGCACCAGCCCGGTGCTCACGGGCAAGTGAACCCGCGCGCGCTGCTGTTCCTGACCGCGCTCGCCGCGTGCGCGACGCCGCCCGCGCCAGCGCCGTGGTCGGCGCTGTTCGACGGCGCCACGCTGACCGGCTGGGAGGCGACCAACTTCGGCGGCGAGGGCGTCGTCGAGGTCTCGGACGGCGCCTTGCTGCTCGACTACGGCAGCCCGCTGACAGGGCTGACGTGGACCGGCGCGCCGCCTTCGGGGTCGTACGACCTGGAGCTGGTGGCGGCGCGCGTCGAGGGCACGGACTTCTTCTGCGGGCTGACCTTCCCGGTCGGCGACGCCCACCTCACCCTGGTGCTCGGCGGCTGGGGCGGCAGCCTCTGCGGGCTCTCCAACCTCGACGGCGACGACGCGGCCAACAACGACTCCCAGAAGCTGTTCCGCTTCGAGAACGGCCGCGACTACCGGGTCCTGCTCCGGGTTCGCCCGGACGTCGTCGCGGTGCTCCTCGACGACCGGCCCTTCCTGCGCGTCCCGATCGCGGGCCGCGCCTTGTCGCTGCGCCCGGAGGTGGAGCTCAGCCGCCCCCTCGGGGTCGCGAGCTTCTCGACGCGCGCGCGGCTCCGGGCGCTGCGCTGGCGGCCGGCGGGGAGCTAGCGCCGCCGCATCCGGCTCCGGCGCGCCTTCGCGCGCGCCGACGCTGCCTGGGCCGCCGACGGCGTCGAGGAGTCGGCGCTCAGGTGCTTGGCCAGCGCCCGCACCGTCGTGAAGCGGAACAGGTCGGTGACCGCCAGCTCCACGCCGAGCTGCTGCGTGATCTCTCGGTGCACCTTGACCGCCAGGATGCTGTGGCCGCCGGAGTCGAAGAAGTTGTCCTCCACGCCGACGTCCTGCGTCCCGAGCGAGCGCCGCCAGATGGCGAGGATCGCCTCCTCGGTCTCGTCGGCCGCGGCCGCCACCTCTCGCGGGCCCGCTGCCTGGACGGCCTCGGGCGCCGGCAGCGCCTTGCGGTCGACCTTGAGGTTGGGCGTGCGCGGCAGGTCCGGCAGCACCACGAAGGCGCTCGGCACCATGAACTCAGGCAGGCTGTCGCGCAGGTGGCCGCGCAGGGCGTCGGCGCTCGGCGGTGTGTCCTTGGCGACGAGGTAGGCGACCAGGCGCGCGTCCGCGCCGTCGTCGCGCGCGACGACCACGACCTCCTGCACGCTCGGGTGACCCGCCAGCGCGGTCTCGATCTCTCCCAGCTCGATGCGGTAGCCGCGGACCTTGACCTGCAGGTCCTTGCGCCCGAGGTACTCGAGCACGCCGTCGTCGCGCCAGCGCACGAGGTCGCCGGTGGCGTAGATCTTGGCGTCCTCGCCGGCGCGGAACGGGTCGGGCCGGAACTTCTCCTCGGTGAGCTCGGGCCGCTTGAAATAGCCGGCGGTCACGCCGTCGCCGCCGATCCACAGCTCGCCCGGGCAGCCCGTCGCGACGGGCTGCAGCTGGTCGTCCAGGACGTAGACCTGCTGGTTGGCCAGCGGTCGACCGATCGGCACCGTCGCGTCGTCGCCGACCCGCCAGGTCGTCGACCAGACCGTGGTCTCCGTCGGGCCGTAGACGTCGTGCAGCGTCGGCGTCGCATCGACCAGCTGGGCCGCGAGCGCCGACGGCAGCGCCTCGCCGCCGACCAGCATGTGGCGCAGCCCGCAGAAGGCGCTCGGCGCCGCCGGGTCGAGCATCAGCATGCCAGCCATCGACGGCGTGCACTGGAAGTGCGTGACCCCGTGGCGCGCGATCAGCGCCGGGATCGACTCTGCGGGCGCGGCGTCGGCGGCCGTGGCGGCCTCGGCAGGCGCAGCCGCCGAGCGTTCGTCGCAGCGCCGCTTGAGCTCCTGCAGCTGCGGCAGGCTCTCCATGACGCGCGCCGTCCCGACGCCGAAGTCCACCAGGCACGCGATCTCGTCGATCTTGATGCCGCGCAGCCGGTCGACGATCGCGACGCAGCTCTCCGGCGTGCCGAACAGTCCGCTCTGCTGGTAGTAGCGCTCGAACGAGAAGTCGAGCAGCGCGTCGAAGTCCTCGGGCGTCAGGCCGCCGTTCAGCAGCTTGTCCATCTCGCCGGGCTCGTCGACGCGGTTCTTGAAGGCCGGGAACGACCACGCCGCCTGTTTGACCAGGTCGAGGCTGCTGCGCAGGTAGCTCTTCATCGGCTCCCGCACGAGCTCGCGCACTTCGTCCTCGTCCTCGCCGACGAACGTGTGCAGCATCAGCGTCACGTGGCCGTCGCCCTCGTGGCCCGCCTCGCGCCACGCCTGCCGGTAGATGCCGAGCTTCTTGTCCAGCTCTTCGAGGCTCTGGCCGAGCAGGTGCGTCAGCACGTGGCTGCCCGACGCGCCCGCGAGCCGGTAGGTCTCGGGGTTGCCCGCGACCGTCACCCACGTCGGCAGCTGCTCCTGGACCGGCCGCGGCAGCGTCCGGATCTTGTGCGTCGCGCCGTCGGGTCCCTCGAAGTCGAGCTCTTCGCCGCGCCAGAGCGCGTGCACCTGGTCCATCGTGCGGGTCAGGGCACCCTTGCGGTCCTCGAAGTTCTCGGGGCGCAGGACGAAGTCGCGGCCGTGCCAGCCCGCGGCGAACGCGATGCCCACGCGGCCGCGCGACAGGTTGTCCACGAGCGCCCAGTCTTCGGCGATCCGGATCGGGTGGTGCAGCGGTGCGACGCACGAGCCCGCGCGGATCTTGACGTTCTCGGTGATGGTCGCGATGGCCGCGCTGGCGACCGCCGGGTTGGGGTAGAGGCCGCCGAAGGCGTGGAAGTGCCGCTCCGGCGTCCACACCGCCTCGAAGCCGTTTTTGTCGGCGAACTTCGCCCCCTCGATCAGCAGCCGGTACTTGTCCTCTGCGTGCTCGCCTTCGTCGCTCGCGAAGTAGAACATGCTGAACGAGATCGGCCGGGTGGACGCCGCCGACGGCGCCTCGGACGCGTCGTCCGAGCCCTGGTAGATGACGACCTCGAAGCCCCGGCAGAGCGTCCAGAACAGCTCGAGCACCGAGATGTCGAACGACAGGCTCGTGACGGCGAGCCACGTGCCGGGCTCGTGGTCCGGCTGGTCCGCGCCGAGCACGGCGTCCATGCCGACGAAGAAGTTGGCGGCGTTGCGGTGCCGGACCATCACGCCCTTCGGGCGCCCGGTCGAGCCCGACGTGTAGATCATGTAGGCGAGGTCGTCGCCGGTGGCCAGGTCCTCGGCGAGCGGCCCTGCAGCGGCGATCGCAGCGGCGTCCGCGTCGAGATCGACGACGGGGCAGGCCGCAGCGGGCGCCGCCGCGGCGCTCTTCTGGTCGACCACCAGCGCGGCCAGCTCCGCGTCCTCGGCCATGAAGGCCAACCGCTCGCGCGGATAGCCAGGATCCAGCGGCACGTAGGCCGCGCCGCAGCGCTGCACGGCGAGCGCCGCCGTCACCATGCCGAAGCCGCGCTGGGTGCAGACTCCGACGCGATCGCCGACCTGTACGCCGCGCGCGCGGAGGTGGCCCGCGAGCTGTTCGACCGCGCCGCTGAGCTGAGCGTAGCTCAGCGTCGCGGCGCCGCACCGGAGCGCGACCCGGTCCGGCTGACGCGCCGCGACGGCCGCGAACTGCCGGTGCAGACACGGCTCCGCGATCGGTGCGGTCGCCGTGTCGTTCCAGCTACGGAGCAGCCGCTCCAGCTCCTCGTCGTCGAGCACGGGCACCGACGCCAGCGGCTGGGACGGGTTGGCCTGCGCGGCATGGGCGAACACGGCCAGCCGCGCGATCAGCCCCGCCGCCGCGCGCTCGTCGAGCGTCTCGGCGTCAAAGCACAAGGTGGTGACGCCGTCGTCTCCGACCGCGAAGGTCATGGTGCCGGGTTCGACCTCACGCGCCGTCCCCACGCTGACCCGAACCGGCGGCTCGAGCGCGGCGGGCGCGACCTGTGGATGCCGCAGGCCGAGCTCTCGCAGCAGCGGGCCGCGCGTCGCGACCGCGTCGAAGGCGCGCTCGATTTCCTGCAGCGCGTCGCCGACGACGCTGCCCGCGGCCAGCCGCGGCTGCACCGGCGGAAACGTCACCGCGAGCGCCCGCGCGTCAGCGGTCTGCGGGTCGCTCCCGGTGCACGCGAAGCCGACGTCCGCGGCGAGCGTCCCCTGGTTGCGGAGCAGGAAGGCG
>CAZTQF010000344.1:0-4162 GCA_964615255.1 uncultured candidatus Brocadiaceae bacterium
ACTCGAAGTTGGTGGCGACCGCGATCGCCGCAGGCCCGGCGTCGGGCATGAAGATGCGCTGCACCAAAGGACGGCGCCGCATCGACGGGGAAGCGCGGAAGCCGTCCAGGCCCTTGACCTGCACCTCCTTCTTGCCCTTCGAGCTGCTCACGACCCACGCGTGGATCTGTCGCAGCTGACCCGCGTCGACGTGCGCCATCGACGGCATCTGGATGACGCCCTGGCGCTTCTGCTGCGGGTTGTGGCACCAGGCGACGAACTCGTCGGGCTTGTCGCCGTAGAGCTTGCTGATCTCGACCAGCGAAGGCCCCACGTGAAAGCGGTCGGGCATGTGGCACGAAGCGCAGAAGACCCGATAGAGCGGCTCGCCTTGCGGCGGCGCAGTCGGAGCTTCTTGCTGCGCGGGCAGCGCGGCCGCGGCGAGCAGGGAGAGAGCGAGGGCGGAGCGCGGGGATCGGAGCATGGGAGCGAGCGGCGCGGAGAGAGTCGGGCGGTCGGTCAGGCAGGCTTCGTCGTCTTCGCCGGCGGCGATGCGAGCAGTTCGCGCGCTCGAGCTGCCACGGGCACGACGCGCGGAGGCCGCCCGGGCTCGACGATGACCGCCGACTCGGCGAGGTTGACGGTAGGGCATACATGGCGCGGCACCAGCAGCAGCGCCTCGCCGCGCGCAGGCCGCGCCGACGAGCACCGTATCGGCAGGTGCTCCTCGCTCGGCGGCTGCGCGGTCAGCCCGGGCCGCCCGAGCGCATACGCGCACGGGTCTCCCGCTTCGGCGGCGAGCGACTTGGAGCCGGCGTCACACGTCGCGACGTCCGCCGCCGGATGGCTGATCACCCGCGAGAGGACCAGCGCGGCGGGCTCGAGCGAGACGTCGGGGTTTTCGAGCTCCGATCTGCCGTCGTGGAAGACCACCGTCCCAGGGCTGACGCGGTGCACGAACGGCACCTGCTGGAACCGCTCGTACTGCAGGGCGTGGTGAAACGCCGGCGTTCCGGCCGTGACGACCTCGCCCGTGCGGACGCCGTCGAGGTCGAGGGCTGCGACGACCTCGAGCAGGCGGTCGTAGCCCGCGAAGATCTCCGCCCGCCGCTGTACCAGGTCGGGCGCGTGCAGGTGGCCGTCGTAGAAATGCAGCCCGCGGAACCGCTCGCCCGCGCCGCGCGCGACGGCCAGCACCTGGTCGAGCCGCGCGAGCGGGACGCCGGTGCGGTTCATGCCGGGGTTCAGGTCCACGAAGACGCCCAGCCCGGCGGGCAGCTCCGCGCACAGCGCCGGATCTTCGACCAGCACCGAGACATCGGCGCACGGCGCCTCGGCAGCGAGCGCGCCGACGCGGCGCAGCGCCGGGCCGCGGTGAGGATAGGCGACCAGCAGGTCGACGCGCTCGTCTGCAGGCAGGTGCGCAGCTGCGGTCTCGAGCAGCACCGCGGCCTCGCGCGTCGTCGCACACTTGAACTGGCGCACTCCCGCGGCGAGCAGCTCGGTCCAGACCTCGGGGATCTTGGTGGTCTTGAGGTGCGGCCGCCAGCGGTCCGCCCCGCCGGCCAGCTCGATCACGCGCTGCACGTTTTGGCGGACCCGGTCGAGGTAGACGACGAGCGCCGGCGTCTGGAGCTCGTCGACGAGCTCGGCCGGCAGCGCGTAGGCCGCGGGGTCACGCTGCGCGAACGGGTTGGCAGAAGACATGCCCGGATTGCACCGTCAACGCGCGGCCGTCGCCAGCAGCGGCAGGGATCCGGGCGCCGGCAGCACGATCCACCCCTCGGCCGCCGCCTCCTCGTCGGGGCAGCGGTGCTCAGCGAGCACGTGGTCCGCGTGGTGCGCCCGCACCGCGAGGCTCGCGAGCAGCGCGTCGAAGGCGTCGTCGGTCTCGCGGAGCTGCGCCTCGACTGCCTCGCTCAGCTGCAGCCACGGCGCGGCCGCACAGACCGCGTCGACTCGCTCGCCGAGGACCGGGCGGTTCTTGGCGCCCTTGTAGCCGCGCGCGGGCACCCCCCACTGGTGCAGGGCCGCGGCGGGGTAGACCTCGAGGCACCCCCTGCCCGCCTGCTGCAGAGAGGCCAGCAGACCCCGAGCGCGCATCGCGACGACCCCGATCAGGTCGGAGGACACGCTCAGCGGCCAGAGCCCGGTGACCTCTTTCACGAAGTGGTCCGAGCGCCGGTAGCGCAGCGCGTCCCGCTCGGCCGGCCAGCGCATCGGCCGCGGCGGCTCGAGCAGCATCTGCACGAAGGCGCGGGGCCAGCCGCAGGGAGCGTCGACGCCGACGTGGTCGGCCCGCTGCGCGGCCGCGAGCAGCTGCGCGTCGTCGGCGCCGACCTCGAGGCCACGCACGGTCGCGCCGCCGTCCCGCCACTCGAGCAGGCACCACGCGGTCTTCTCCGCAGCAGAGGCGAGGTCTACGCCGAGCGTCAACATCGTCACCGCGACGGATCAGAGCACCCGGTCGAACGCCTCGATGAGGCGCTCGACCTCAGCGGGCGTGTTGTAGTGCACCATGCTCGCGCGCACGACGCCGTCGTGCTCGTGCAAGCCAAAGCGCGAGCAGAACCTGTGCGCATAGAAGTGGCCCCAGCGGACCGCGACCTTCTGCTCGTCCATGAGCCGCGGGATCTCGCTCGAGCGCCGGTCGCGGCACACGAACGACACCGTCGGCGCGCGCATCGCATCGGCCTCGGCGCGACCGAGCAGCTGCACGCGCGGGTGGCCGTCGAGGAACTCGAGCAGCGGCGCGGCCAGCGCGCGCTCGTGCTCCGTGATCCGCTCGAAGGCGCCGTCCAGCGTCCCCGCGCCGCCGTGGTGGCGGTCGAGCTCCTGCAGGTAGTCGACGATGCCCGGCAACGACGCGGTCAGCTCGTGGTTGACGTTGCCGGGCTCCAGCTTGTAGGTGCCTTCGTCGTTGCCGATGAAGAAGTGGTTCTGCGAGCGCGCCATCGCGACCAGGTCCTGGCCGAAGTGCAGGGCCGCCATGTGCGGGCCGTAGACCTTGTAGAGGCTGGCGACGTAGAGGTCGGCGCCGAGCTCGTCGACGTCCACGCGCCGGTGCGGCGCGTAGGCCACTCCGTCAACGTAGACCAGCGCGCCCGCGTCGTGCACCACCTGGCTGATCGCCTGCACGTCCTGGATCTCGCCGACCAGGTTGGAGCAGTGCGAGAAGGCCACCAGCCTGGTGCGGTCACCGAGCAGCGGCTTCAGATCCTCGACGCGGAGCGCGTAGGTGTCCGGGTCGCAGCGCCACTCGCGCACGACGATCCCGCTCTCCGCCAGCTCGCGCCAAGCCCCGATGTTCGCCTCGTGGTCGAGGTCGGTGACGACCACCTCGTCGCCTTCGCTCCAGAGCGGTCGCAGGGCCGCGGCCGCGATCCGCGAGAGCAGCGTCGAGGAGCCGCCAAGGACCACGTCCCCCTCGCCCGCGCCGAACAGCTCCTCGGCGGCGCGCTTGCCGGCCTCGACGCGCCGGGACGCCTCGGCCGACAGCTCGTAGCTCGCGCCGAGCTGCACCATGCAGGACCGCATGTAGTCCTGCACGCGGTCGCAGACGCGCCCGAGCGGCACGCTGCCGCCCGCGTTGTCGAACAGCGTCCAGTCGGTCTCCAGACCGGGAAACTGAGCGCGCACGAAGTCCAGGTCGAGCATCCCAGGACATTACCTTGACGAGCAAGATGCACGGGCCCGGGCCTGCACAAAGCGGCGCAGCCCTCTGAACGGAGGCGCCGCGCCGCGGCGACCGAGGCGCGACGTCGCCGCACCTCGGTTCGACTGCCATCAGGCTAGTTGTTGCCGACCCGCGCGAAGACGCCGTTCGACGTAGCGAGGCCCAGCGCGTTGCCCGAATCGATCGCCGCGCCCTGCGCGTAGAGCTCGGCGCCCAGCAGCGACGTCGCCGACGGCAGCGCGAAGCTCATGCGGGTGCCGCCCGCCAGAATCGGCTGCCCCCAAAAGCCCAGGTTGGCGCTGGTGTAGACGAAGCAGCCGGGTGCTCCGTTCGGCGCGAGGTCGTAGCCAGGGTCGACCGCCGCGTCGCCGAAGAAGAACCAGGCGAGGGGGCCGGTGATGTTCGCCAGCTCCAGGTCCCAGACCCCACCGAGCACCGGCGCGTCGCTGGTCAGCGCCAGCGCCTGCGTGTCGGTCGCGGGCGTCGAGAACGAGCCGGCCGAGATGT